>NZ_JAKEVK010000062.1:0-22113 GCF_022398435.1 Pseudoalteromonas sp. Isolate6
ACTATATAATGATAATCGTTATCAATAAAGGAGATACTTATGTACAAATTTGTGATGGCGGTTGGCGCATTAACATTAATGACTGCATGCTCTAAGCAACCAGAGCTTGAGCAACAAACCGAATCTGTAACCACAGAAGCAACATCATCTTTAGCACAATACAAAGTTCAAGCTGAGGCGCTACTTGCGGATATTCGTATAGAAAAAGACGCTGCTGCACTTGAAACTCAATCAGCAGAATTAGTTACTCTTTCTCGAACCTTACTAAATGAGTTTGTTACTAAGTATCCTCAGTGCCAAACTTACCTAGATGCCTTAGATAAAGCCGCCGATATCATTCCTACTTTACCACTGGAAGAGATTGAAACTGGTTATCACGCGGATGGCAAATTACCCAAGTTTGACGACCCAGTTTGTTACCATGCCAAAGACTTATTAGTGCATCCAGCAACCGTACAAGCGATCGCAATCAAAGGCTTTAGTGATGCTGAAGACTATAAAAGTGCAGAAATGGAAATAGTAGAAGTGATTGCACACTTTGATCAGGTAGAACGAGCGCTGAAGTAAGCGGTTGAAAATCATTCAACTGCAAATTGGGTACATTTCACCCGATTGACATATATCTGTCATATACAGTTGCTACCGTGCGCGATTATACTTTTACAGTGAGCTTGATGCAGTGGATCCTTCGCGCACGTTAGTACTTAATACAATAATAAAAGAAAAAGCTGTTTTTACTCTGTTTCAGCCAATCTACGATCTTGCGAAACGCCAAGTTTTAGGATTTGAAGCGTTGAGTCGTGGTATGTCTGGCTCGCTGTTAGAGTCTCCAGACAAACTCTTTGCGATTGCAAGTCAGCAGGAAAGGTTGTCTGAGCTGGAGATTATCTGTCGTGAAGCGGCGATTAAGCAGTTTGTCTCACTCAACCTTCCCGGTAAGTTGTTTTTAAATGTTAGCCCCAAAGCGCTACTCGAACCGAGCCACCCCAAGGGAGAAACTAGGCATCTGACCGAAGTGTATGGCCTCGATCCCAAGCGAGTCGTCATTGAAGTGACTGAGCAAGACAAAGTAGATGACGCGAATTTGCTATTAACGACAATTACCCATTATCGAGAGCTTGGATTTCAAATTGCAATTGATGATTTAGGAGCTGGCTACTCTGGCCTAAGAAAGTGGTCTGAGCTGTGTCCTGACTATGTTAAAGTCGACAGATACTTCATTGATCATTGCGACCAAAGCGTGGTGAAGCGTGAGTTTTTAAAATCTATTATTGAGCTTGCTAAAGCCACCAGCACTCAGGTTATAGCCGAAGGCATCGAGCGGGTTGAGGAGTTAAAGCTGATAGAGCAGCTCGGCATTGTAAATGCTCAAGGTTTTCTGCTCGCGAAGCCTACTCGAAAGCCACCGACAGAGCTGGCGCTGTTAAAATCTCTACATTCGGAAGTTCGATCCAGTTTTAATCAATTTGAACAATCAATGGCTATCGGCTGGCTTGCCAAAGAAGCCAGTGCAATCCATGAATGTACGCAATGTATCGATGCTCATAGGTTGTTCGAACAAGATCGTAAGCTTACCAGCCTTGCTGTGGTAAACGATGCTAGGGAGCCTGTGGGGCTGCTACACCGAGATCAACTAACAGAGGTTTTCGCTGCACCATATGGACATGCGCTTTTTGATAAAAAATCAGTCGTTAAATTGATGGATAAACAGCCATTAGTGGTGGATGAGCAGCAAGAGTTAGATACGGTTAGTAAGCAAATAACCGACCATGAATTTGATATTCGACGTCATATTATTATTACCAGAGATAGTCGTTATCTTGGCTTAGCGCCGCTGAGAGACATACTCAAGCACATCACAGAAGAAAAAATTCGTCACGCCCAACATGCCAATCCACTAACTATGTTGCCAGGCAATGTAGCGATAAATGAGGCTATTGAACAAAGGCTGCGTTCACATCATGACTTTTCTCTTGCATATATCGATCTAAATCATTTTAAGCAGTTTAATGATTTATATGGATATGCCAGTGGCGATAGCGTAATTAAGCTACTTGCTGAAGTGACAGTTGATGTATGTGCACAGAGCTCAAGTTTTGTTGGACATATCGGAGGTGACGATTTTATGGTGGTGTTCGATAACAAGGACGCAGAGGAATTATGTCATGAGATCATCTCTCAGTTTGAGTTTAAGTCAAAAGCTTTCTTCACCCCGGAACACGTTAGTGCTGGTGGTTATTGGGCTACAAATCGTGAAGGGCAAAAACAATTTGTGCCTTTACTCACTCTATCGATTGGCTTAGTGAGACCGGATTTACAGCACTGTATCAATTCACACCAAGTCGCTGCTTTGGCAACAGACGCAAAGAAAGAAGCCAAACGCTATCGTAATAGTTATTTGTTCGTCTGTAATCGTCGAAAACCCACAGTATCGACTGTACGACTTGAAAATGTAGGTTGACTATATCTTTAATTACGCAATAGTGATATCAATCAAAATGAGTGGTTGTAGTATTGTTTACCCCAATTGAGGGTCGTATGATGATGTTAAAGTTGAGTGTAATGGTCACTGTTTTGATGTTTCAAAGCACAGGTATTGCAGCGCAAACGTCAGAGTTAATCTATGTCGCGAAAGAAGCGCGAGCCTTGTACGATCGCGATCTCTATCTCTATGAATTATTAGAAAAGGCGCTCGTTGCAGCCAAGTACTCAGCTCAAATTGAGCATATCAAGGTCCATCCTCATCAACAGCGTACGCTGATGGCACTAAGTCGAGGAAAAGTTGATCTTCATTGGTCGATGACCAGTCCCGCGCGTGAGCAAATCGCTATTCCCATTAAGATTCCCTTGTATGGTGGACTTATTGGTAAACGCGTGCTGATTGTCCATAAAGATGTTTATCCAGCGATAAAAACGGTTCGTTCGCTTGATGAATTAAAGCGCTTTACCGCGGTACAAGGACACGATTGGCCCGATACTAAAATTCTTAGTTATAACGGTCTGAAGGTCAGGCCCATTTCCGATTATCAAACCATGTTTAATTTGATTGCGGATAAGAAAGCGGATTATTTTCCACGCTCGGTGATTGAGGCAAATTCAGAATTAATCGCACAAAATAACGAGAACCTCATGATCGTACCTGATTTTCATCTAATGTATTCAACCGCCTTTTACTTCTTCGTAAACAAAGACAAACAAACGTTGGCAGAGGCTTTAGAAGAGGGTCTTAGCAAACTTAGTGAGTCTGGTGAACTGCAGTTATTAAAACAAAAATATGGTCTAAGCAAGCACCCAGATAGCACAGCTATTACGCTGAACAATCCATATTTTTCTGAAAACTAACGCTTCTTTCTTAAGCTCGGTAGTGCGTAATCGTACTCTTCTTTATAGGTGATCGCGGCTAAGATCAGCAAAGTTAAGCAATTTGCACTGTAAATCAGGTAACCACTGACATCAAAGCTGTAGAAGAAAAATGTCATGTCTACACCTTTGGCATTTCTGAAATAATTTTCGACTAACGCAGCGAAACTCATAAATATACTTAGCATTGCAAGCCAAGGCATAATTGCATCAGCAAAAGTGTAACGAGTTTTTAATTTGGGGAATAGCTTTTTGGTAATTTCAACGCGATAAGTAAGTGGAAATATAACCAGTAAGCTAATGACAAAGTGTGTTCCGAAAATAAGTGTATTTTGTAATAGCCGTTGGTCTTTGTCTGAAGAGTCTAGGCTAATCAAACCAGAAGAAAATACGAGCGTCTCTAAGGTAAACGGTACCAAAGCTAACACAGATAAAGCGCAAATATTAATGTCTTTTAATCTAGCGCCTAAAATAAAGATAGTTGAGACAATAAGCCCATAAATTACATAGAAGTGAAAGCGAATATCGTACAAGACCAGGAGACCTACTGCCAAAATTGCATAAGGTATCAGTAGATCTCCTAACGAGAAATTTTTCTTCATCGCACAGTACTAATCTTTACCGGCTTCTTTCTCTGCTTGAGGGTGAGTAGGCTCATAAATACCACCACCAGAAACTTTTTTGCACTCTTTTAAATTTAACTTTTGCATTATCATAGTCCTTATTGAGTATACTTGGTTCTCAAGTAATCATGTCATTTGGGATTTATAGTTAATTGTGATACACACAATTTCGGAAGATACGAGCCAGACTACTCAACTGAAACTTCCGACATGTACAAACTTAACACCAAATAAACACAAGGTGAATGGAAAATTAAATAATTTTTTTTTATCAAAGCCTATTAAATTTTTAATATATATAACTAACTGAAACTTAATGTTTATTTTTTAAATTTTAAATTTAGCCATCTCAGTCTCCAGATTTCCAGATAGAGACTTGATGGTGTCGGTTGCTTCATGTGCCTTCTCTGACACATTGGCTGTTTGTGATGCTGTGTCTGAAATAACAATTATCCGCTTCGCAGTATCTTCCCCTGCATTTAACTGTTCTTTTGCTGCTTGTGCAATCTGATGACTCATGTGCGAAATGGATTTAAGAGAGTCTGCAACTTGTACAAGCGCTTGCGAAGCTTTGGCAGACATACTCACTGTTTTTTCACTGGTTGCAATACTCAAACTAACGGAAGCTTTTGCGTCTTGTGTTGCACTTTGCAGCTTAGTGATCATGGTACGGATCTCTTCTGTGCTGGTTTGAGTACGTTGAGCAAGTTGTCTCACTTCGTCAGCAACAACGGCAAAACCACGGCCTTGCTCTCCCGCTCGTGCCGCTTCTATCGCGGCATTTAACGCAAGTAAATTAGTTTGTTCGGCAATAGATTGGATAACGGTAAGTACATGAGCAATATTTGATACTTCTTCATCTAGCACTTGGATGTTATTACCAGCGCTGTCAATTTGTTGCTCCAATAAAGCGATTTCGGTTGCTGTCTGTGCTGTCAGTTTGTCGGCTGTATTTCCCTGCTTTTCAGCCTCTTGAACTGAATTCGCAGCTTGTTCAGCATGCTCAACCACGGCTTGTGCTGATGCCGTAAGCTCGGTTATTGCAGAAGCCACCATTTGAGTCTCTGCATTTAAGCTGTGAGTTAAATTCTCCAGCTCTACGGATCGCACTTCACTGTCTGAAGTTTGATTCTGAAGTGCCTCTGCTGCTTCTTTTAGACCCTCAACGACCCCTTTTAAGCCACCTTGCATATAAGCCATAGCAGCCAAAATACTATAATCTTTGCAGTCAGTAGTATTGATTGGTGTAGTCAGATTTCCTCTAGAAACATGTTTTACGATTTCGAGTACATCATTGATTTCGGCACCCAGTTTATTGTTGAGCGACAGTCCAAATCGCGCAAGTGCGGTGGTTAATGCAACGGCAACAGCTAAAGAAAGTGCCACTAGCCAAATCGCAGTATCCCAATAGCGATCGTTTACTTCTTTGTAGCTAATACCTGTACCTACGTACCACCCAAACCCCGGAGTCTTTTGTACCACTGAAGTAAGGTCGACAACTTCTCCATCTCGTAGTGAAGTCCAATTGTAGGTAATGATCCGATCAAACTGGTTACTGACCAAGCGCTTAACCATGCTGCCAATGCTTTTGCCGTCAGCATCTTTAAACTCATTAAAGCTGGTGTTGTGTAATTGGGGGTCGTGAGGTGTCGCTACAAAGTCCATTTTCTCATTAACAACGTACACATACTCAGAATCATGGTATTTGTTTTCTCTTAGAACCTGAATAGCCATTTCTTTTGCCTGCTGCTCCGTCAGTTTTCCTTGCTCTGCAAAGCGCTCAAATTGTTTAACTATATTAACGGTGCTTTTCATTAACTGATTGATACGCGCAATATTATCGCTTTCACTGGCATGGCGTAGAGCTTGAAGGCCTACAAAAGCAACGGCAAGTAAGGATACAAATATTGCGGCGGCAAAGGTAATTATTTTTGTTTTTAACGTGAAACTAGAAAACACAGGATCGCCCCCTAAAAATACTCTCATTACATGATTTAGCACGTTTAGGGGGAGTTTGTAAGTAGGTTAATGCTCTATGCGGACTATTTTGAGATGATATTTACTCATACTACACAAATAGGATAACTAGCTTGCATTAATTATGCTTATTTCTTCATCAGTTAACGGGCGATATTCACCTTCAGCAAGGGTTGGATCAAGCTCGATCCCCGCAATATTTTCTCTATGAAGTTCAACTACTTGGTTACCTACTGCGGCAAGCATACGTTTTACTTGGTGGTATTTCCCTTCGCAAATAGACAAGCGTAGTGCAAATTTATCAATAAGCTCTGCTTTTGCTGGCAGGGTTGCTTGTTTTTCACCATGTAACTCAACACCTTGTTCAAGCTGGGCTAGCGCTTCTTCAGTGAGTTCGTCACGACTTTCTAGTACATAGGTTTTAAACTTCTGCTTTTTTGGTGAGGTGATTTGATGAGACCAATCCCCGTCATTTGTGAGCAGCACCAAACCCGTCGTATCGATGTCCAGTCTACCTGCAACATGAAAATCTTTTAAGTTAGGTTCTTCGATTAAATCGAATACAGTTGGGTGTAATTCATCACTATTTGCACACACATAACCTTGTGGCTTGTTCAGCATATAGTAGCGTAAACCCAAATACTCTAAGCGTTTGCCATCGAAAGTAATATGGTCTGCTGGGGTGACTTGGATATCACCTTTCTTGACGATATTGCCATTAACGGTAACGAGACCTTTTTTAATATTAATTTTGACCTTGCTGCGTGGCATCTCTGCAACGTGGCTCAAAAATTTCTCCAATCTACATGGAAATTTCATAGCTAAATAACTCGAATAATAAATTAGTTTTTGCGGTAAATATCGGATAATAAATCATAGCAATGGGCACTAAGTGCGAAATTTTCACCGACTTTTGCAATTAAAAGCTTGAGTGCCTCATTTATAAGGGTTTGTTTCTGTTCCAGTGTTCGGCCTTCCATTAAATGGATCTGGAGGTGAATAAACCCCTTTTTGTCATTGCCAAGCTGAAAATGCTCAAAAGCAACAGCGCGGGTTTTGACGGAATTTGGTTCAAACAAGCCACACGCACAAGCAAATTGCTGCACCTGTGATACTAACGCCTCGGTTTCAATTGGCAAATTAGCTGAGTGTTCGAGAATAAAGTGTGGCATGTGAAACTCCATGTTTTTGCATTAGGCTCAGAGTTTATGCTATTTATCAGGGGTTATTCCAGAAAAGAGTGAATTATTAGCATGCTGTCCTTATTTAAAGTCTCACCTTTGCTTAGCGATGAAGAAACCCAATGGTTAATTGATACCTTTGTCTGGGCATTTGAGCATTTTGATGGCGAGTACTTTTTAAATGAAACGCAGATCATTACTCCGACTCCCAGTTGTTTTCCTGAGCCGGTATCCAGTATTGAAGAAATGGCGGCAGTGGTTTTCTCCCGAGTAAAGTCCTATGCAGGGTTACAGCAGTGGCCAATCACTTTAGTTGCGCCTGAACGCATGCTCGCGTCGACCAGCATGACTAAGTTAAACATTGCAGGGCGTTGGCGCGGTGAGCAAGCGGTTATCGTTGAACCGGCTGCGCCTATTTTGATTTCTTATAATCCCAATCAAATAAATCAGCCTCAAGATCTGATCGCCAGTTATGCAGGTGTCATGGCAAAAGTTCTAATTTTACAGCGTGGCGTGTTACCTCCAGGTGGGGAAGCGCAACTAGACGCAGCTTGTGATGTGCTGGCGAGCTTTTTCGGCTTTGGGGTCATGGTGTCTAATACTGTATATCACTTTAGGGGAGGATGTGGTTCTTGCTACAACCAATATGCTAACCGAAAAGCTGCACTGACGGAGCAGCAAAGTGTTTTTGTACACGCCCTAGTATGTCATTTTAAAGGGGTGAAAGATGGTCATAAGCATCTTAAGTCACACCTTGTGGGTCAGTATAAAAAGGCCAAAAAGCAAATTAATACTCTAATGGATAACTCAGAGCGGGGTGATTTACTGGCCTTACAGGAGCATGCACATGCTCGCTTATCTTGATGAGTTTATTTTAATTGCGCTGGCACACTTTTTTGCTGTCGCAAGTCCCGGTCCTGATTTTGCGATAGTGCTTAAACAAAGTGTACAGCAGGGTAGAGCAAATGCCCTTTGGACGAGTTTTGGGGTTGGCCTTGGTATTTTAGTACATGTTAGTTATTGCTTATTGGGAGTTGCGTTACTGCTATCTCAATCTGAAACCTTGTTCACAGCAGTAAAATACATGGCCGCGCTTTACCTAGCTTACCTTGGGGTCCAAGCGTTGCGGTATGCAAAACCCAATTCAGAGCAAGAAAATATTACTGAACACGCTGTTACTGAGTCTAATTGGACTGCGTTAAAACGAGGCTTCTTGGTCAATGCCTTAAATCCCAAAGCAACGCTGTTTTTCTTATCGCTTTTTACCTTAGTGATTGAGCCAACCACACCAAGCAGTGTGCAGTTGTTTTACGGCGTTTATATGGCTTTGGCTACCTGGGCTTGGTTTTCATTTTTATCTTTAGTTTTATCAAAAACTACGGTAAGACAATTTTTTCGTCGTGCAGGACATTGGTTTGATCGCGGGATTGGTGTGATCATGTTATTGCTTGCAGTAAGATTGGTGATCTAATGAGTGACAAACATATTATTAACTTTAGCTTTGGTTCAAATATGTCGACCGCACGTCTGCTGGCTCGCTTACCACAAGCGAAGCTACTTGGAGTGGGGAAATTGCATGGCTATCGGCTGACTTTCGATATGTTGAGCACCGATGGTTCAGCCAAGTGCAGTATTACGCCAAGCAATGAAGCAAATAGCCACGTTTATGGTGTTTTGTATGGGCTAGATGAACAAGAAAAAGCGCGTTTGGACGATATTGAAGGGGAGCGCTACAACTGTCATTGTTTACCTGTTGAAAGGCAAGATGGCGGTATGGTGGACGCCTGGTGCTATATTGCTAACACCTTTGTGGAGCATCAATTACCTTTCGATTGGTACGTACATCATGTGTTGGCCGGGGCAAAGGAGCATCGGTTTCCAACCAGCTATTTACAGGCTATTTCGGCACAATCACACGTTACAGATAATAATAGTGACAGACAACAACAAGAATTAGCCATCTACCACTGTGATACTACAAAGTTAAACCTTAAGGCTTAACTCGTAACATCGTGATTGGTTGTGGCAAAAAACCAAGGAAAAATAATGAAAATAACACAATGGCTATTAACCTCCGGCCTAGTTGCAGCAAGTTTTTTTAGTGCGCAGGCAAGTGCGGCAGTAAACCAACAGGATGTTGAAACTGCGGTAAAAAGCGCAATGACAAAATTTAATATTCCAGGTTTGGCAATTGGTATCGTAGAAGATGGCCAGGTTGTGATGACCAAGGGCTTCGGGGTGACGCATTTAAATAAGCCAGCTAAGGTCAATGCGGATACCTTGTTTGGTATTGCATCCAATACCAAAGCATTCACGGCAGCAGCGCTGGCGATGTTGATAGATCAAGGCAAGCTGAGTTGGGATGACAAAGTCATCAAACATATTCCAGAATTTAAGCTCTATGATAGCTATGTTACTCAAGAGATGACGATCCGCGATTTATTAAGTCATCGAAGTGGATTGGGCCTTGGGGCAGGCGATCTTATGATCTGGCCTGATACTGATAAAACCATGCCAGAATTGCTGGCAGGTATTTCACATCTTAAACCTGATTCAAGTTTCCGTAGCCATTACGCTTATAACAATTTGATGTTTGTTGTTGCAGGAGAAGTTGTAAGCCGAGTCAGTGGTAAAGATTGGCGCGATTTTGTTGAGCAGGAAATGTTTACCAAGTTGGATATGGATGACTCAAAGGCTGGATTCTCTCGGATCCCGGCTAACAATAGTAATTGGGCGACTGGCCATATTCCGATGGATGGCAAACTTACGCCGTTCTTTGTTAATTACCTAGAAGATTTCCGTGGTGCTGGCGCCATTGCGTCTAACGTGGATGACATGACCAAGTGGTTACAAACTCAGCTTAAAGGTGGTCGCTTACCTTCTGGCGACCAGCTATTTAGCCAAGAGCAACAAGTGCAAATGTGGCATCCACACATTACACGCATTCCCGCAGCAAAAGCCGCAAAAGTATATCACCAGCAGTTTAGAGGGTACGGCCTTGGTTGGGCAGTAGAGGACTACTTTGGTTATAAAAAGGTGGGCCACGGCGGTGGGATTTTAGGTATGGTGTCGCAAGTTGCGATGATCCCAGAGAAAAAACTGGGTGTGGTGGTCTTATCAAACCAGCAAAAATACCCTGCACTTTCCGCGATTATCAATGAAGTGTTTGAAGATGCACTTGGCCTAGAAGATAAAGACTGGGTGCAGATCATCGCCGATGATTACTTTAAGGCGCAACAAGAAAAGTATGCCAAAGCTGGGATAATCGAAGTTGCAAAACCACAGCCTGCTTTACCGTTGAACAACTACACGGGGACATTAAATAGCGCTTGGTATGGCGATGTGGTAGTGGAAAAGCTCGGTAAGGCACTGCGCATTGATTTTACGCATACTAAGCGCCTAAAAGGGAAACTTGAGCACCTAACCGGTAACACTTTTGTGGTGCGTTGGGATGAGCCATTACTTGAAGCAGATGCTTACATCAATTTTGTGATGGATAAATCTCAACGGGTTGAGTCTGCTGCGATGGAGTTTGTTAATCCAGAAATAAGCGACTTTAGTTTCGATTTCCATAACTTGGATTTAAAGGCGAAAGAAATCCAGCACTAAGTATACCAAAGTATCAAAGCCACAATTATGTGGCTTTGATATAGTGAAAGAGTAGCTACTTAAATCAACCTCGTCGCAAACTAACATAGGATGTATATTCGTTATGCGTACTGCAATTATTACTCATCCATATTGCCGCAAGCATAAAATGACCGAGGAACATCCTGAGTGTCCTGCGAGGTTAGATGCGATATCAGATCGGTTGCTAGCGTCTGGACTTGATATCGCCATTGAACACAAAACGGCACTGAAAGCCGATACCTCACACTATGCATTGGTTCATGATCAAGCCATGATCAAAGAAGTCATGGATAAAATTCCTAATGAAGGGTTAACCGAACTAGACGGCGACACTTGGCTTTGTCCTGATTCTATGAGAGCGATTGAACGGGCTGTTGGCGCAGGAATACTTGCGGTGGATGAAGTCGTTGCTGGTAAACTTGACGCCGCCTTTTGTTCTGTGAGACCTCCTGGACATCATGCCAATCAAAGTACTTCATCGGGATTTTGTGTCTTTAATAATGTTGCTATTGCCGCCGCTTATGCAAAAACAAAAGGCGTAGAGCGGGTGGCTATATTGGACATCGATGTACATCATGGTAATGGCACGCAAGACATTTTCAAAGACGATCATAGCGTGTTACTTTGCTCTTTATTTCAGCACCCTTTTTATCCAAATACCGCGATTGAGAATCATCAAACACTTATCAATTCTCCATTGAGTGCAGGAGCAGATGGCACAGAATTAAAAGCCTTGGTGGAGCAACAATGGTTACCTAAGCTGCAATCATTTAAACCTCAGCTCATCTTTATCAGTGCAGGGTTTGATGGTCATTTAGAGGATGATATGGGCGGGCTCAAGTTTGTTGAACAAGATTACCAGTGGTTCACCGAGCAAGTGGTCGAGTTTGCAAACTCATCGGACTGTTTGGGGATTATTTCATACTTAGAAGGGGGCTACGATCTTTCTTCTTTAGGCCGCAGCGCTGTGACACATATCAAAGCGCTGGTTGAAGCCGGTTAGCTTAGACCTAACAAATCAAAAGCCTGCTGAGTATTGCTCAGTTGGATTTTGCTCACGCAACACTGGCCTTCGTCAACGAGATATTGTTGCACTAATTCGGTTAAATATTTCAAATCAATACATTGCACGGGCGCACCGTGTACGTTGCTGCAGCAATCGTTTGGGTATACTAGAATTAACCGTTTGAGTGACGCATCAACGAGCAGATGCATTGCATCTCTAAGTGCTTTTTCATCTTCGATAAACTCTATACTTTGGTCTAATACCAGCAATAAAGGATAGCTTTTTATCGCCATAATTTGTTCTTGGTCAAGTTATAAAAAGTGTCGCCCAGTATACTTTAAATTGGAATAATATTGCGAGAGTGTGCTTATGGTTGGTGATTCACGTCAGTTACAGATCAAAGAAGTATTTACCAATAGCTTGTTATGTTGCGATGAGCAAACCAGTCTATACGATGCGGTGGCGAAGATGCGAGCCAGTAGAGTGAGCTCGATCTTTGTTACTCGTGCCGATGATATCATTGGTATCTGGACCGAATCGGATTGCGTTAAGCTCAATTTTAACGATCCCGACTTTGCACAGGTCCCGATCCGGGCCGTGATGACAGCACCAGTGCAAAAAATTCAAATAGATAAAACCTTGAGCGAGGCAACGGTCAAGTTCCACCAACTAGGGATCCGTCACTTACTCGTGGTGGACTCGGATAATCTACCTTGTGGTGTGGTTTCTTTATCCGATATCGTGCGCAGTCAAGGGCTCGACCATTATCTGCATTTTAGACCAATTGAGCAGCACTTTGACTCGAACATAGTGATTTTAGACAGTGAAGACTGCGTCTCTGATGTTATCAATAATATGCGTGAGCTAAAGCTTACCGCCGTGCTGGTGTATAACCGTGAATTAAATGAGTATGGCATTATTACTCAGCGTGATATTGCGTATATTATTCTCAACCCTGATTGGCGTCAGCCTTGCTGGCAATTAGCCAACTATCCTATGCTCTCCATGACGCCAAAAGACAGCCTATTCGATGCTTACCGACTGATGACGGTAAACTCCATTCGTCATTTGGTGGTGATTTCCCCTGATTCGCAACAAGTGATTGGGCTATTAGCACTCAAAAATGTCCTGACTGAAATTGAAACTGCATATTGTAGTGAGCTGGAAAAAGTCCTAGTACAACGTGATATTGCACTGCAAAAATCGGAGAAAAATCTATATCTAGCGAACCGTATTATTGATGCTTCTCTCGATGGCATCATGATCACCAAAAGCTCAGGAGAAATAATCCAGATCAACCCAGCGTTTAGTGCGCTTACCGGCTATAAAGATTACGAAGTGCTAGGGAAAAACCCAAGTGTGTTGAGCTCTGGGCTACATGATGAATCCTATTATCAGAGTATGTGGCAAACGCTTAGAGAAACGGGTGTGTGGCAGGGCGAGATATGCAATCGTAAAAAGAGCGGTGAGATTTATGTTGAATGGCTCACGATTATTGAGATCAGAGAGCCGTACAGTGACGATATGCTTTACGCAGCTATTTTTAGCGACATTACAGAGCGTAAAAATGCGGAAGAAAAAATTGCTCGCTTAGCCTACTTTGATGAATTGACTGGGCTGCCTAATCGTCGCTTATTCTACGATAGACTCTCTATGGCATTGGCATCAGCGCACCGCTATAAGCAAAAACTCAGTGTGATGTTTATAGATTTAGACCGCTTTAAAGAAGTGAATGACTCACTTGGGCACAGCGCTGGAGATGAGTTATTAGTGCAGGTTAGCGAGCGAATAAAGTCCATTCTAAACGAAGGTGACACGTTGGCCCGACTTGGTGGCGACGAATTTGTCGTGCTACTAAGCGAAGTGAATGGCATGTCGGAGGTTATTGAATTTGCAGACCAAATCTTAATGGCATTATCGAATCCCTTTCAACTTGGTGATATGCAGGTGGCTGCGACGGCCTCAATGGGGGCTGCTATTTATCCCGAGGATGGTCATGATACGGAAACTTTACTCAAACACGCCGATGTTGCTATGTATCGCTCCAAAGAAGTCGGGCGTAATTCATTCCAATTATTCGAAGCTTCGATGAATGCACGTTCATTTGAGCGTTTATCCATGCTAAGTCGTTTTCAGAATGCCTTGGAAAATGACGAGTTTGAACTGCATTTTCAGCCATTGCAATGTTTAACCAGCAGTCGCATTTCAAGTGTTGAGTGTTTGCTAAGATGGCGTGACCCAAATCTCGGGATGATCTCGCCGGCCCAATTTATCCCACTTGCTGAGGAGCTCGGGCTTATTATGCGCTTAGATCAGTGGGTAATAGATAAAGCCTGTCAGCACTTGTCGCAATGGCAATGCGCTGGGGTTGAGATTAGGCGCATGGCGATTAACATCTCGGCGTCTCATGTCACTCAAGGCGACCTTTATCAGTGTGTCGCGCAGGCATTAAAAAAGCATAACGTCGACGGTAATTATCTTGAGCTTGAGCTTACCGAAAATAGCTTTATCGGTAATCTTCACGAGGCTAAGTACACCTTGAAAAAACTCAAGGAGCTGGGTGTCAAACTGGCGATTGATGATTTTGGTACAGGGTATTCTGCGCTCAGTTACTTGGCTAAGCTGCCCATCGACATCTTAAAAATAGATGCGAGTTTTATCGCTAAAGTGCCCGATGAATATGGCAATAGCGAAATTGTTTCGGCAATTGTGGCGATGGCTAAGGCGCTCAACCTGCAAGTTGTAGCTGAGGGCGTAGAGAAGCCAGTACAGAAACGTTATCTGCGCAAGCTAGGTTGTCATACAATCCAAGGTTACGTCTTCTGTAAGCCACTTACAGAAGACGATTGGCATGCATTTTATTCGTCAGAGAAGGTGATTTCGTAAGAGGTAAACTTACGGATATTGATCACGCCATTATCAAAAATAAGATATTGGCCTTTGATCCCTTCAAGCACGCCTGATACTACAGGGTCTTTATCAAAGTTAAACGAGCTGATTTTACTCGGGTGCTGGTTTACTGGGAAGGTGAGGTCGACCACTTCCTCGTCTAGTACTTCAATAGCGGTTGCACCAAAGAGTTCTGCCAGCTCGTCGAGTTTGGCTTGGATCTGTGGGATAAGTTTAGCGGCTTCTGCTTTGAGGTCTATTTCAGGATTGATGCCTTTGAGCATATTGCGCCAGTTAGTCTTATCGGCAATAAACTGAGCCAGCGCCACTTCCACTAATCCTGACTGGTGACGGGTCTGCACCTTAAAAATCGGCAATGCTTGCGTTGCGCCTTGATCTACCCAACGCGTTGGGATCTGCGTATGACGGGTGATCCCAACTTTAAGGCCTGAGGTATTGGCCAAATACACATAGTGCGGGATCATACAGTTCTGTTCGCCCCATTGGGGTTCACGACAGGTACCTTGATCATAGTGACAGGTCTCTGGCTTCATAATACACATGTCGCAGCTGGCGAGCTTTCTCATACACACGAAGCAGTGCCCCTGCGAATAGCTTTTTTTGGTTTTTTTACCACAGCTACTGCAAAATATATTGCCGGTGAAGGTAAGGGTGACGGATTTACCAAAGTAGTCATTGAGTGATACTAAGTTATCACCCACGGGTAATTGATATTGAATAGGTTCAACAAGCGCTGACTTTAACTTGCTGAGCGTACCTTGTACTTGCATCTTTGCCCCTAAAAATGCTCATAAAAGGGTAGGATACCATTACAAACTAAGAAACGCAGTGTGTAAAAATGAAAAAGGCCAGCATCGAGCTGGCCTTACAAAACTGAACGCGAATTAGCTTTCGCGTGCGATTGCGCGATATGCGATATCTGTGCGGTACTCTACGCCATCCCAGTGAATGTCTTTCACTAGAGAGTAGGCGCGTTTTTGCGCTTCGGTTACCGTGTGGCCAAGGGCCGTTGCACATAATACTCGACCACCGGCGGTGACTACATGCTCGCCATCTTGCTTAGTACCGGCATGGAACACTTTTTCACCTTCAGGATAGTTCACCTGAAGACCTGAGATAGCGTCACCCTTAGGATAGTTGCCAGGGTAGCCATTAGCTGCAAGCACAACACCAACGGCAGCTCGCGGATCGAATTCAATCGATGTTTGATCAAGCTCTTCACGGTTTGCCGCTTCAATCAGCTCAACTAAATCAGATTGGAGGCGTAACATGATAGGTTGTGTTTCTGGGTCACCAAAGCGGCAGTTATACTCGATAACTTTTGGTGTGCCGTCTGCTGTGATCATCAAACCAGCGTATAGAAAACCTGTATAAGGGTGACCTTCTTTCGCCATACCTTCAACCGTTGGATTGATCACTTCGGCCATGATGCGATCATGAATATCTGGCGTGACTACAGGAGCTGGAGAGTATGCACCCATGCCCCCTGTATTTGGGCCTTTATCACCATCGTACGCACGCTTGTGATCTTGGCTGGTGGCAAAAGGAAGTACATTTTTGCCGTCAACCATGACGATGAAAGAGGCTTCTTCACCTTCTAAAAACTCTTCAATAACCACACGGCTGCCCGCTTCGCCAAACGCATTACCCGCAAGCATATCGCGGATAGCTTCTTCTGCTTCCGCTTCGGTCATTGCCACGATGACCCCTTTACCTGCAGCAAGACCATCAGCCTTAACAACGATAGGTGCCCCTTGTGCTTTCAAGTAGGCAAGCGCAGGCTCAATCTCTTCAAACGTTTGATAAGCCGCTGTTGGAATATCGTGACGTGCTAAAAAGTCTTTAGTAAACGACTTAGAGCCTTCTAGCTGCGCTGCCGCTTGAGTAGGTCCAAAAATAGCTAAGCCTTCTTCACGGAAACGGTCAACCACACCGATAACTAGTGGTGCTTCAGGGCCAACAATGGTTAATTGTACATTGTTTTCTTTAGCAAAGACGACCAAGGCATCGATATCTTCAACGCCGATAGCCACGTTTTCGAGTTTAGGCTCAAGCGCAGTACCTGCGTTACCAGGTGCTACAAAAACCGTTTTTACAGATGGGTTTTGTGCGGCTTTGAACGCAAGCGCATGCTCACGTCCACCGCTGCCAATGACGAGTACATTCATGGCGAAATTTTCCTATTAAAGCTTTTTAAATTTTAAGGTCATGCGGTCGCTTTCCCCAATCGCTTTGTATTGCGCTGCTTTTTCATCACCTAGCGCTAAGCGAGGTGGCAGAGTCCAGACGCCTTTTGGGTGATTGGCGCTGTCTAGCGGGTTAGCGTTAATGTCGCTGCTTGCAACTAATTCAAACCCAGCTTGCTTGGCGATATCAATAACATAACTTTGCTTCATATAACCTGACGACTTTTGATCCTCAAGTTGGCGGTGCTCAGGCAGACGGTGTTCAACCACACCTAAAATGCCACCAGGCTTCAGTGCCTTATTAAACGCGTTGAACGCGCTAAGTACACCTTCATCTCCCTTACCCATGTACC
Organism: Pseudoalteromonas sp. Isolate6; assembly: GCF_022398435.1. Classification (NCBI taxonomy): domain Bacteria; kingdom Pseudomonadati; phylum Pseudomonadota; class Gammaproteobacteria; order Alteromonadales; family Pseudoalteromonadaceae; genus Pseudoalteromonas; species Pseudoalteromonas sp. Isolate6. Next base: position 17,227 of record NZ_JAKEVK010000062.1, read on the forward strand.
AGTTATGCACGTTACGGAAAGTTAGTACCACGTCAGCACTGCCTTGTGGTGCAATGTTGCTGTGTGTTACCGGTGCAAATTCTGTGATCTTTACTTCACTATAGTCGGGGTTGGTTGCTACTTTTTCTTTGTAGCTTTTTAATGAGCGTTGATAGTAGCCAACATCTGAATCAGCAGGGAAATGCGCTGCATAATAGGTGCCTTGGCCTTTAACCAGTGGCGCTAAAATCTCACTATACCAACCACCACCAGGTGCAATTTCTACCACGGTCATTGATGGCTCAATGCCAAAAAAAGCAAGCGTTTCACTTGGGTGGCGATACTGGTCTCGCGTTCTATTTTTCTCAGCTCGATTGTCGCTAGCAACTGCTTTTGCAATCGCGCTTGGTACTGCTTGGCTGGAGTTGGATTCTGTCGCGTTACAGCCCACTAAAGTGGTAAATACTGCAGCAGCGACAAGAGATTTCATACCTAGATTCATCGTTAGCTTCCTTCATTCTGTTATGATTATGCTGTAGCCAGAATACTGGAAATTAGCTGAAACAAAAAGCGCGAAACTCATAAGTTTCGCGCTTTATTGATTAATGGCGGAAGTGGCGCATGCCGGTAAACACCATTGCCATTCCCGCTTCATCAGCGGCGGCAATCACCTCTTCATCACGCATTGAACCACCCGGCTGGATAACCGCAGTGATACCCGCAGCTGCAGCGGCGTCAATGCCATCACGGAATGGGAAGAACGCATCAGAAGCCATGACAGAACCTGGAACTTCTAGGTTTTCGTCTGCGGCTTTAATCCCTGCGATTTTTGCAGAGTATACGCGGCTCATTTGGCCAGCGCCCACACCAATAGTCATCCCATCACGAGCGTAAACAATCGCGTTGGACTTAACAAATTTAGCGACTTTCCAGCAGAACAGTAGATCTTTTAGTTCTTGCTCTGTAGGTTGACGTTTCGAAACCACCTTAAGGTCGTCCAAACCAACCATACCTTGGTCACGATCTTGTACTAAGATACCGCCATTAACACGCTTAATATCAGTACCTGTGGTTTTGTTTGACCACTGACCACATTCTAGTAAACGTACATTTTGCTTTGCAGCAACGATTTGTGCGGCTTCTTCTGATACGCTCGGCGCGATGATAACTTCAACAAACTGACGCGCTACGATGGCTTCCGCCGTGTCGCCGTCTAGCTCTCGGTTAAAGGCGATGATACCACCGAAGGCAGAAGTCGGGTCGGTCTTAAATGCGCGGTCATAGGCGGCAAGAATGTTTTCATCTACCGCAACACCACAAGGGTTTGCGTGTTTTACGATAACACAAGCCGGCTTATCAAACTCTTTAACACACTCAAGTGCTGCATCGGTATCAGCGATATTGTTATAAGACAGCGCTTTACCTTGAAGTTGTTTAGCCGTCGCGACGGATGCTTCTTCAATGTTGTTTTCAACATAAAAAGCAGCGTCTTGATGCGAGTTTTCACCGTAGCGCATATCTTGCTTCTTAGTGAATTGCATATTGATAGTGCGAGGGAATTTGGTTTCCTCTGCTGCTTCTTCCGTATAATCCGGAACCATTTTACCGAAGTAGTTGGCAATCATGCCGTCATACTGTGCGGTATGCTCGTAGGCCGCAATAGCAAGGTCGAAGCGTGTCTTGTATGTTGTAGAACCAGAGTTTGCCTTCATTTCTTCAATGACACGGCTGTAGTCATTCGCATTTACAACAATGGTCACGTCTTTGTGGTTCTTAGCCGCAGCACGAACCATAGTTGGACCACCAATATCGATATTTTCGATTGCATCTTCTAGGCTACAGTCAGCTTTCGCAACAGTTTGTGCGAAGGGGTATAAGTTGACTACTACTATATCGATTGCTGAAATATTGTTTTCAGTCATGACGTCTTCGTCTTGACCGCGACGTCCTAAGATACCGCCGTGCACTTTTGGGTGAAGCGTTTTAACGCGACCATCCATGATTTCTGGGTGGCCAGTGTAATCAGATACTTCTGTTACTTTAATGCCGTTGTCTGCAAGTAGTTTGCAAGTACCGCCAGTTGATAAAATTTCTACGCCTTGAGCTGCAAGTGCTGTGGCGAATTCAACGATACCGGTTTTATCTGACACGCTTAGTAGGGCGCGACGAATTGGACGATGTATATCCATGATGGTTCAGGTTTCCTCAATGATTAGTTAAGGGCTAGCTTAGAAAGCCGGTATTTTAGCGCATTATTGTTAAGATGACGATGTTAAAAGGCGAGATAAACATGAGAAAAGTGCGATATGAAAAGGATAAATGTCCGCTAGCTGCTGAATTTTAAACAATAAAAAAGCACCCGAAGGTGCTTTTTTATCAACTAAACTTTACCAGCAGTGCTTAGTTCATGCCGTATTTTTTTAGCTTCTTGCGAAGTGTGCCACGGTTGATGCCTAAAAGGATCGCTGCACGAGTCTGGTTACCACGAGTATAAGTCATAACCTCTTCAAGTAGAGGTGCTTCAAGCTCAGAAAGAACTAACTCATAAACGTCTTGTACGTCTTGACCATTAAGCTGCTTTAGGTAGTGATGTACAGCTTTTTTAACTGCATCGCGCAAAGGTTGCGGTTTCTCTTGTGACTGAACATGAGCGTTAGTAATAAATGGAGAAGTCACATTTTGTTCGAACATCGTTATGTCTCTTTCTTAGTTAGCCTGAAGGATGAATAAATTCATTCACCCTAATGTTTCAAAATAGTCTTCTAATGCCTCGATTTGCGCTTCTGGCGTCTCCAAGGCATTGAATACTCGCCTAAATTGACCTTCTTGGTCATGGGCCTGCAAATACCAAGATACATGCTTGCGTGCGATGCGCGCTCCCATTGGCTCACCATAGAATTGATGAAGATTTACTAAGTGCTCCATCAATATTGCTCGAACCTCTGCTATTTCAGGTTCTGGCAAATGTTCACCGGTTTGCAAATAGTGGTCTATTTCTCGGAAAATCCAAGGACGACCTTGGGCGGCTCGACCAATCATAATGGCATCTGCGCCCGTGTATTCCAGCACCTGCTTCGCTTTTTCAGGAGACGTAATGTCACCATTTGCTACCACAGGAATAGATACTGAACGTTTAATTTCTCTGATCGTGGCGTATTCAGCTTCGCCCTTATACATACATGCTCTTGTACGGCCATGCACGGCTAGCGAAGCAATGCCTCGACGTTCAGCTATGCGAGCAATCTCAACACCGTTACGATTGTCTGTGTCCCATCCTGTACGGATTTTTAACGACACAGGTACGTTAACAGCAGCAACCACAGCGGTTACGATTTCGTCAACCAACTCTGGATATTGCAACAATGCTGAGCCTGCAAGCTTCTTGTTCACTTTCTTAGCGGGGCAGCCCATATTGATATCTATGATCTGCGCACCGTTTGCGACATTAAATTGTGCTGCTTGAGCCATCAACTCAGGATCCGCTCCTGCGATTTGTACCGAGCGAATGCCCGATTCACCGCTGTGATCCATGCGATTTTGCGACTTATCGGTTTTCCACACTTTTGGATTTGAAGACAACATTTCTGATACCGCAAGCCCAGCACCTAGACGTCGACACAGTTGTCGAAACGGTCTGTCGGTGATCCCAGCCATTGGTGCTACGATAAGATTGTTTTCAAGTTGGTATGGACCAATACGCACTACAGTTTAATCCGCCTTACCTCAAGGGGCGCTAAGTTTACGGTTTTTTTCGCAAAAATCAAAGGTTATAAATTGAACATAATTGCTTTTTTTTTGAACTTTATGGGTTGACATTTGATAACAACCTGAGAGCTCAGATAATTTGCACGAAATTTATGCAAAAACAATTTTAAAGGTACAATTTGAGTCGAAAATTTAAGCTGTGAAAAATGCGTAAAGCCTGTTAATTACAGGCTTTACCAGTTAAAACTTACTAACTTTCATTGAGCCGCTGATACTTTTGTCAGCGTTACGTTAGCAGCCTTATTTTTTCACACCGCTGACGCGCGTCCATTCACCCTGTTGAGCAATGTTGTCTAGCTTTAAAAATGGTGCGTAAACATCCGCAACGGATTGCGCTTGCTCTTCTAAAATACCAGACATGGCGATGGCGCCTTTATCGCCTAAAAAGCCGAGAATGATTTCGTGTAGCTCTCTCAGCGGCTGTGCAAGAATATTAGCAACAACGATATCAGCACTGAATTGCGGCTGGTTTTCAGGTAAATACACTTCTAATTTATCTGCAACGCCATTACGCTCGGCATTATCGCGGCTTGCGATAAGCGCTTGTGGATCGATATCAATACCAATCACACGTTCAGCGCCTAATTTAATTGCTGCGATACCTAAAATCCCAGAGCCACAGCCAAAATCAACGACCGTTTTACCGCTTAGGTCTTGTTGTTCCAGCCATTGCAGGCAAAGTGCGGTTGTGGCATGGGTACCTGTACCAAATGCAAGGCCCGGATCCAGTAACACATTGACGGCATTGGGATCTGGCACATCACGCCAGCTTGGGCAGATCCATAATCTCTCACCAAACTTAATCGGGTGAAAATTATCCATCCACTCGCGTTCCCAGTCTTTGTCTTCAAGCTGTTCAAGCTTGTAGTTCAACGGCTTGTGATACTGTGATTGGACAAAGTCAACAACTGCTTGCATATCATGATTCGCTTCAAATAAACCGATCACCGTTGTCTCGGGCCATAAGATGACTTCGCCGGGTTTTGGTTCGTAAACGGGATTGTTTTTACTATCCATGAATGTGACAGACGGACAACCGACATCCATAAGCATATCGCTTAACGCATCGGCATCGGCTTTATCTGAATAAATTCGGATTTGGATCCAAGCCATGTGTGTATACCTATTTAATCCAATTAATAT
>NZ_JAKEVK010000063.1:0-21478 GCF_022398435.1 Pseudoalteromonas sp. Isolate6
CCTAAATAAAGTGGTGCCGACTATCCGAGTCGAACGGATGACCTACTGATTACAAGTCAGTTGCTCTACCAACTGAGCTAAGTCGGCACACTAAATTATGGTGCCCAGAGGCGGAATCGAACCACCGACACGAGGATTTTCAATCCTCTGCTCTACCGACTGAGCTATCTGGGCAAATCTTTTTTAGTATCTGAATCCTTAAAGGGATTTTCAATACAACTCCAAAAAGCTCTACTGAATGAGCTATCTGGGCAAATCTTTTTTAATGTCTAGGAAACTCTTCTTACTAAGCTAACTAGAAATTATTGGCTGACGCCTAAATTAAATGGTGCCGACTATCCGAGTCGAACGGATGACCTACTGATTACAAGTCAGTTGCTCTACCAACTGAGCTAAGTCGGCACACTAATTCGTGTACCATGCAGTTTCTGCATGCACCACATTGCTAATGCAATGATTTTAATTTGGTGCCCAGAGGCGGAATCGAACCACCGACACGAGGATTTTCAATCCTCTGCTCTACCGACTGAGCTATCTGGGCGTGCGGCGTATTAAACGGGTTTTGCGGTTCTAAGTCAACCCTTTTTTTAAATACATTTATCGTTTGCACAGTTTTCAGACAAAGCGGTTAAAATACCGCTTTTTCGATGAAAAAACGCCCGACTAGCCATGTTTTACTGTATTTATCGGTTTATTTCTATGAGTAAGACAAATTACCGTAGGCCTATAACAAATAGAAATCCACATCTTGAGGCTAATGTACATATAAAGAAGTGAAACAAACAAGAGGGTATGTTTTTTATTCTTCCGATATCACAGCTAAACGACACTTACCCACTCTTTTAGATTCTCATCTTTATATAAAGTCAAAATACAGGTAGCTACCTTGCGACAACTCTAGCACTGACCCTCTGATTACGAAGCTAGTTTACGCAGCAGTAGTTAGCCGACATGCCGGCCATTAGTTTACCGCAACTCTCATTCACCTAAGCTACCTATACCTAACTCTGCAAGCAATATTGCCTTTGAGCTAAAGTTTATATTAGCCACCGCAATTACCGTCATGGACACTTATCATTTAACAAAAGAATTAAGTAAAATTTAGCCTCTATCAAACCCCAGCCTTCCAAGCTCTCTTACCGAGACCGACAATGCACTTGTAACAACCTGATTATTCAGAGATTTAAAATAGTCTTACCTCTCACCCTATTACTACTTTTGATTGAAAAACGAGAGGTAAAAACTTGCCGAAGGTGATAGGATTACTACAACTACTAAGTATAAATAATTCTTTTGGGATTAAGCATGGCAAATAGCGCGAATACCAATGCAAATGGACGGATACTTTTTTTATTCATCGCAATACTGACTGTTGGACTGTGCAGCGCCGTAGGTGCTTACTTACTGCCAAAGCAAGCTGCAGTCTCTTCCGCGCCGACCGTGAACCTGCAACAGCAAGCAACAACAGTTGCAGCTCCCCTTGCTAAGGTAGTTACACAACATGGTTTTGATAGTGCCAAGCAGATTGTGTCCGCATTAATAGCATCTAACGAACATTTGGGCGCCTATTTGTATGTCAATACAGGGGTGGGACAACCAAACTTGGTATTTCAACAAAGTTCAGGTGAGCAAGTCATTGCATTGAATCGTGAAGAATCTTATAGCAAAGGCATGATGCAGGTTTACCACGTCCCACTGCGGTTAGATGAGCAAAGTGTTGGTGAGCTTATTTTGACTTATACCCCACCCGTTTCAGCTGCGTCATCAGGCGACCCGTTCTTTGCTTATATACTACTCGCTGTCGCTATTATTAGTACCTTGCTGATTGTTGTGATTACTGCACGCAAGCTTTCTGGTACATCGAGTAACGATACTGAAGAGCTTATCTCAGAAATCAATCATCTGACGATGGATAAAAACTATAAGTCGGCGGTTGGTACTTATTATAGTGGTGGCCTGGCTGAGGTTGCTAAAGCAATAAATGCACTATTAAAGCAAGTACAATCATCCATAGAATCCGACCAAGCAACACAAAATGAATTAAAACAGCTTCAAGAAAGTCTCGAAACTGAGGTTCAAGCCCGCACGCTGGCGCTAGAAAAGGCGATTTTAAATGCGGAACGTGCAAGTGATGCAAAAACCACTTTCTTAGCCACCATGAGCCACGAGATCCGCACACCAATGAATGGTGTAATTGGTACCATTGATTTACTACGTCAAACTGATCTTGACGGTGCTCAGCATCGCCTTACCACTATTATTCGCGACTCGGCTTTCTCGTTACTTGGTATACTCGATGATATTCTCGACTTTTCTAAAATTGAGGCGGGTAAATTACGCATAGATAATAGTGCTTTCTCGGTGGCTGAAACCACAGAGGAAGTCGCACGTGTACTTTCATCAGTAGCGAAAAAGCGTAAGCTAGACTTGCAACTATTTATCGCTCCTGACATTCCAACCAATTTAATTGGTGATACCGTCCGCGTGAGGCAAGTACTTTATAACCTTTGCAGTAATGCCATCAAGTTCACGACTACAGACGACTCAATACAAGGTTATGTAAAAATCTCCGTAGAAGTTTCGCAAAATACCTCGGAGCACTATACCTTGCGCTTTACCGTTACAGATAATGGTAAAGGTATGACAAAAGCCCAATTAAGAGAGATTTTTAATCCGTTTATTCAAGCTGAAGGCTCTATCACCCGAGAATTTGGCGGTACAGGACTTGGCCTTTCCATTTGTAAAAGTTTAATCGAGCTCATGCTTGGTAGTATCCATGTTAATTCTGATATTGGCATGGGAAGTGAGTTTGTTGTGGAGTTGCCATTTAGTGTGGATGGCAAAGTAAATTACGCGAACAAGCAAATGTTAAACGGGCGTTCCATTGCCCTACTCACCCCAAATAACGAGAGACGCACTATTTTGAATCGCTACCTATCATTTATGGGTGCAAACGTGATTGCCATCGATGAAAGCGAGATAACTGAACACCAGCACGAAGACCAATTAATTTGGGTGCTCGACGGCTTAGACGGCATGGATAAGGTCAATGAAGAGCTAAGAACCGTAGTCTATTCGCTAGAAAAAAATGAACAACAAGTTGTTGTATTAAGTAAAATGGACGAAGCTGCGCTCAATCACAAAAATATTTTCTACCTCAATGCTTCGCCATTGTGTAAGTCTAGCTTTATGACGGCCATCTTGGTCGCTGCGGGCTTGCATAAACCAAAAGATACCACTCCTTCACGCACTATCAACGACTTCTTAAGCGTTGATGAAGCAAGAGCAACCAACAAATTGGTGTTGTTAGTTGAAGATAACGTATTAAATCAACAAGTGCTGACCGACCAATTACACCTGTTAGGCTATGGCGTCGAAGTTGCGGAAAATGGTGAGGAAGGCCTAGAACTTTGGAAAAAAGAGCACTTTCCTATCGTACTGACTGATTTACATATGCCGAAGATGTCGGGCTACGACATGGTAAAGCATATTAGAGACTATGTAGAAACCGCAACCGATACCATTGAGCAACCATACATCATTGCCGTGACAGCTAATGCACTAAAAGGCGAAAGGGAGCGTTGTGAGGCTGGTGGCATGAATGACTATATTACTAAGCCGGTTGAGTTAAATGTACTAGAAGCAACACTCAATAAGTGTATTGAAAGCTTACCAAAAACACAGCAACCACAACAAAATACTGAGCCATCAGCCGCGCCAGTAGCCGTTAGCCAGGTACAGGCAGGAGACGAGCAAGAAGCAGAGTTAGAGCCTGCTATTGATGAAGCTATGCTTGTAGAGCCTGAAGTTATTGCGACAGAGGGCAGTGAGCCTGCACCAGCTATCAATATGGACATGCTCAACAAGTATGTAAACCATGATGAAGCGAAACGAAATCGCTTTTTCAGAATGTACTTAGAACAAAGTAGTCAGTTAACACGAGATATAAACGGCGCGGTGATCACGATGAGCCAAGAGGAAATCATTGAAGCTTGCCATCAACTTAAGTCTATCTCTAAAACTATCGGTGCCGAAAAAGTAGCAGAAACAGCCATCGAGTTTGAATCTTTGTGTAAAGAAGGCACACTTACCACCGATCAGCTTATTCAGATGCGTGATAAGTTGGAGCAGGACTTTTTAGCCGCTACAGAGTTTATTCAACAATATTTGAGCCAAGAGGCCTAATGATGTGGGGGCACTGCCCCCTCGCAACTCCAGCCTCCACTAGGGGCAAGCGTTTTCTCAACAAGGTAAAGAAAAATGGATCGCAGGTCGACCTGCACCGACACCTGCAATGAATGGTAAATATCAGCGATATTAATGCTCACGTCATTCATTTAGATATAAACGCCACCCACAAGAATGATCCCTCCCTGAATCACTGACCGCATTTTATTCGCTTTCTGACTCCAAACACTTCCCCTATTAATTTTCACTGAGTATACTGACGCGCTTTTTTAAATTAGTTAGTCGTTACATACAACAAACGCTAGTTGAAATAGGTACTGGCCACCCGTTCAAAAAAAGTACAGGCATGCCTGAGCTCAACAAGTAGATATCTGATTAAGGTGTTTACTCGGTGACTCGACAAGCAATGCCAATCTGCATTGAAAAGTGTTCTATTTACCGCGCATCGTTTCTAACGTTGCATGCTAAGTATATGGCTCATTATTCAGTGTTGATTGAAAACATTAGATGCAATAACGCATTCTTTATAAAAATGGCCAGATACAACACATTGATTAGATTAGGAAGTACATATGAATTCAGTTCCGAAGGCCGGAGAATTTCTGGGTCACCCTAAAGGCCTCTTCTTATTATTTGGTACCGAAATGTGGGAGCGCTTTGGCTACTACGGTATGCGTGCCATCTTAGTTCTTTATCTTGTAGCACAAGTACAAAATGGCGGCTTTGGTTGGAGTAATGCCGATGCACTAAGCCTTTACGGCACATTTACCATGGCCGTTTATCTTACTCCACTGTTTGGTGGTTGGCTTGCAGATAACGTATTAGGTCAGCGTAAAGCCATCATTATTGGTGGTATTTTAATGGCCGCAGGTCATTTTATTATGGGTATTCCTCACAGTGTTGTGGCAGGACAAGAAGTAAACGTCTTCTACCTTGGCTTAGCACTGCTTTGTCTAGGTAATGGCTTATTCAAGCCTAATATCTCAACGATGGTTGGCGATTTATACCAAGAAGGTGACAAGCGCCGTGACGGTGCATTTACTATCTTCTATATGGGTATCAACTTAGGTGGTGCATTAGGTCCACTTGTTGCCGGTTATGTAGCGGCAGTAGTTAACTGGCAGGCTGGCTTTATCGCGGCGGGTGTAGGTATGATCATTTCTGTGGTTATGCAGCTTATCTTAAGCCAGAAATACCTTGGCGATATCGGTAAAGTACCTTCAGCTAAACTTTCTCAACAGATGTCTGACTCTCTGACAAAAGAGCCGCTTACGAAGAAAGAAAAAGATCGTATTCGTGTTATTTTCACTATGAGTGTTTTCTCAATTATCTTCTGGATGGGTTTTGAGCAGGCAGGTGGCCTGATGAACCTATTCGCAAACGACTATACCAACCGTATGTTTATGGGCTTTGAGATCCCTGCTTCTTGGTTCCAGTCGCTGAACTCTATTTTCATCATCGTATTTGCGCCATTAGTAGCCATGATCTGGTTAAAGCTAGATAACAAAGAGCCAAACTCTCCTGTTAAGTTTGCCATTGGCCTTGTTTTCCTTGCGTTAGGCTTCTTAACTATGATGCTAGCACTTGCAACAGAGGGCGGCGAAGCGGGTGACACACTGCAGATCAGCATGATTTGGTTGGTGTTGTTCTATATGTTCCACACACTTGGCGAACTATGTTTATCACCAATCGGTCTTTCTATGGTAAGTAAATTGGCGCCACTACGTTTAGCATCACTACTAATGGGTATTTGGTTCCTATGTACGGCTGTTGCAAACAAACTTGCTGGTCTTGTGGGCTCTTTCATCGGTGAAGGCCAAGAAGCGATGGAAAATGCGATGAGCATCTTCATTGGTTTAGGTGGCGTAGCCTTGCTGTCTGCTGTGTTAATGTATCTATTAAGCAACAAGCTTGTAGATTGGATGCACGGCGCTGAGGGTAAGCACGAACCTCATACGCAAGAGCATTACCTTGCAGAAGAACTAGAAGTATCCGCTGAGAAGCAATAATATTTGCTGTAAACCACGCTAATTTAGCGTGGTTTACTTCTCTCTCAACAGTCAAATGTAAACATTTAAATACACTTAGCGTCATTTGACCTCTCAATTTAGTGATATGATAAAAAACCTCCTTTTCATGTTACCCCTCAACAAAAAGCATAAAAACCAAATAAAATCATAGTAATAGAGAGTAACCCCAATGAATATCCTGCAAAACTTCTTGCTATTTTCAGTCAAAATTTAAGCAAAAATAATTATCGTCAAGCCAGTATCAATTTTGTGTCTTTTACATGGCAATTGTGCAACTAAATTTACAAACTCTCCTACTGCTATTTACTGCCTCTAACTTCCCCTTTGCAGTAATTTGATTAATCATCCAGTCATAAATACTAACAAGTCACCCAGTGCTTAATACGGGAGTAAAACAATGAGTGAAGTAAATAATCCACTAGGCCTAGTCGGCATCGAGTTTACAGAATATGCAACACCAGACGCTGATTACATGGATAAGGTATTCACTGACTTTGGATTCTCAAAACTAAAGAAATTTAAAGACAAAGATATCGTTTACTACAACCAGCACGATATTCACTTTTTGTTGAATAACGAGCGTGAAGGCTTCTCGGCACAGTTTGCGAAAAGCCACGGTCCGGCAATTTGTTCTATGGGCTGGCGTGTAGAAAATGCGCAAAAGGCATTTGATACTGCGGTTGAGCGTGGTGCAAAACCAGCGACTGATTCAACACACAAAGACCTACCATACCCAGCGATTTACGGTATTGGCGATAGCCTTATCTATTTCATCGAAAACTTTGGCGATAAAGGCTCTATCTACGAGCAAGACTTCGTAGACCTAGAAGAGCAAAAGGTTGTTGAAGACAAAGGCTTTAAGCGCATCGATCACCTAACAAACAATGTTTATAAAGGAACGATGGAAACTTGGGCTAACTTCTATAAAGACGTATTTGGCTTTACTGAAGTTCGTTACTTTGACATCAAAGGTCAAAAAACGGCGCTACTTTCTTATGCACTTAAGTCACCATGTGGCACCTTCTCTATTCCAATCAACGAAGGTAAAGATGACAACAACAACCAAATCGATGAGTACTTAGATGAGTACAATGGTCCAGGAGTACAGCATTTAGCCTTTTTGACTGACGACTTGGTTGGCTCATTAGATAAGCTCGACAAGAGCACCATTGCCACCTTAGATATCGTAGATCACTACTACGACACTATCTTTGACCGTGTGCCTTGGGTTAAAGAAGATAAAGAAAAGATCAAACAGCACCAAATTCTGGTAGATAGCCAAAGCGAAGATTGCTACCTACTACAGATTTTCACTAAAAATCTGTTTGGCCCAATTTTCATCGAAATGATCCAACGTGTTGACGATGGCGGCTTTGGTGAAGGTAACTTCCAAGCGTTATTCGAGTCAATTGAACGTGACCAAGAGCGCCGTGGCGTGATCTAAGTACACCTATTAAATTAATTAAAAAGCAGCTAGCGATAGCTGCTTTTTGTGGTTTATCAAATTGCTATTACGACTTGAGTTTTTCACTTTTGACCATAACTCAAGTTGAAAGCCAAAATTAAAGGAAGGGCAATGTCTCAAATTAACGAAACACACGACATCCAATTAAAGAGTTGGGTAGCTAGTGCGAATGCGACTGGAACTGATTTCCCTATTCAAAACTTACCTTTTGCAGTATTTCGCCGTAAGAACAGTAACGAAGAATTTCGTGGCGGTGTTGCGATTGGCGATCAAGTACTAGATCTTGGTGCTGTTGTTGACGCTAACCTACTTTCAGGTGATGCAGCAGAGGCTGCAGAAGCGGCAAATGCCCCAGCATTAAACGAATTTATGGGTATGGGTCAACAGTACTGGTCAGCTCTAAGACTTGCGCTTTCTCGTGCATTACGTGAAGGCTCTGAACTGCAATCGAGCCTAGAAGGCGCATTGGTTGCACAAGATGACGTGGAATATGCTTTACCTTGCCACATTGGCGATTACACCGACTTTTATACCTCTATCTATCACGCAACAGCGGTAGGTAGCCTGTTCCGCCCTGATAACCCTCTGCTACCAAACTACAAGTGGGTACCAATCGGTTATCATGGTCGCTCTTCATCTATAGGTGTTTCAGGTCAAACATTCCCTCGCCCTAAAGGCCAGACTAAAGCACCTGATGCGGATACCCCATCTTTTGGTCCTTGTAAGCGCCTAGACTACGAGCTTGAGCTAGGTATTTATCTAGGTAAAGGTAATGAACTTGGTGACTCTATCGCGATTAAAGATGCTGAAGATCACGTTTTTGGTTTTTGTTTATTCAATGATTGGTCTGCACGTGACTTGCAAGCCTGGGAATATCAACCATTAGGTCCATTCCTTGCGAAAAACTTTGCGTCAACGGTTTCTCCTTGGGTTGTAACCACAGAGGCTCTGGCACCATACCGTACTCAATGGCACCGTGATGAAAACGATCCACAACCGCTGGAATACTTAGAATCAACGCAAAACCGCGAGTCTGGTGCTATTGATATTCGCATGGATGTCTTACTAGAGACTGAAAAAATGCGTAGCGAAGGCGCTAAACCAAGCAAATTGTCTGAATCCAGCTTCAAGCACAGCTATTGGACGGTTGCGCAAATGGTGACACATCACACAGTGAATGGCTGTAACTTTTTACCAGGCGATATGCTAGGTTCGGGTACGCAATCAGGCCCTGAGCACGAAGAAGCGGGTTCATTACTCGAACTATCACGTGGCGGCAAAGAAACCATTACTCTAGAAAATGGCGAAGAGCGTAAGTTCTTAGAAGATGGTGATAAAGTAATTATGCGCGGCTGGTGTGAAGCTAATGGCTATAACCGTATCGGTTTTGGTTCTGTTGAAGGCACTATACTTCCAGCAAAATAATCGCAATTAATTGTGAGTTAATCGCAATTTTATTTACTTTTAAATCAAAGGCATGATGATTTCATGCCTTTTTTTAGTTCTAAAAACTGGAAATTTGACTAAAAATTGTTAGAGTGTAGCGCTGATTTAAATCCGAGGTTGAATGTTGCAAGTACTCAAGCGCCTATATCTAAAGCTGTTTAAGCCAACTCAATTAATTGTTCGTCAAGACGCAACTGTCAAGATGTTGAAATTGCCATCTTGGGTTCAAGCTTGCTCGATTTTGATTTTGCTTGCAGTCGCTATGTGGATAGCCAATGCCTCGCTCAAATTACAAGAAAACGGTGACAAGCTCACTAAAGAGCAACAAAACTTTGCGCAGCTGCAAGCCAAGTGGCAAGCAGAAAAATCACAGCTTCAAGCACGATTAGCACAGCAAAAAGGCATGCTTGACCAACTGTCACAGCAGCACAGTGTGCTTGAGTCATTAGTTGACTCGACCCAAACAACTGACGACAACGTAGCGGAAGGCGAGCTAGAAGAAATATCTTCAGACATTGAAAATCCACAACCAAGCTCTACAGCTGAGTTTGCTCCCCAAGCCAGTCTTCTACTCATTCAACAACGACAGCTCAGCGAACAGCTTGGACAATCATTCAGCGCTGAAATTGCAGCGATGCAACAATCCATCGATAGTGCGGGATTACAATTATCATCTGATTTCTCAGAAGCGCAAGGTGGCCCCTACTTCCAAGCCGACTTAGAATTGGTAGAAGCCAGCTTTATTAATGCCATTGACCAATACGCAGTTTATGCGCAGCTATCGACGATGATTGGCCAACTGCCAGACACATTACCTGTCGCTCAGGAAAAATATTATGTCTCTAGTGCTTTTGGTTTTCGTAAAGACCCAATAACTGGCCGTCGTGCTTATCATAAAGGTATCGATCTCGCAGGTTGGCACAAAACACAGATCGTAGCCCCAGCCTCTGGCACCGTTAAACGAGCGGGGAAAAATGGCGGTTATGGCAATTTTATTGAAATTGAGCACGCCAATGACATCACCACACGCTACGGCCACCTTCACACCATTAAGGTAAAAAAAGGCCAGCAAATCAATAAAGGTGACGTAATTGCACTAATGGGCAGCACAGGAAGAAGTACGGCTACACACTTGCACTATGAAGTGATTCAAGGTAAAAAACACCTAAACCCAATTAAAATCGCCCGCGCATTCAATAAGTAACATCTAATTGCAATTACGCTGCGATAGTGAGGCATTCGTGTTTAACTCTTTTAAAAACCAACGAAACGACGTCCCAGCCATTATTGCTCAAAGCACTAAAGTCACGGGCGATATTGTCTGTGAAGGTGAACTACAATTAGATGGCACCGTCCATGGCAATCTCGACATAGAAAAACTAATCATCGGCAATAAAGGTTTAGTACAAGGTAATATCCAAGCCAATGAGCTGACTATATTAGGCAAAGTGGAAGGTGATATTCAGGCCAAACAAGTCACGCTGCTTCCCAGCGCTCAAGTTTTTGGCAACATAGAACACGAAACCCTAACGATCGAAGCCGGTGCGCACGTCGATGGAAAACTAACACACCGTAATGAGCGAGCCAATAACGTCACGGCAATTGACTCTTCTGGTGATCAAACCATAAACAATTAAGATCTTTTCGCGCTGATATACATATTAATGTCGGCGTGGAATACCTTCTCCCCTGCAGTATTAAAGACCTCCACCGGTACAACTAGCTCTTCTTTATCTTGCCATGCTCTTGGGTACTCTATTTGCGCCACGGCATGCAGATCGGTCTCGGCTTTGGCTAAGTATTGCACTGACATCCCCTTTGGGATCCAGCGATGGGTCTTATGGTCGATGGTCGCGTCTGTCATGACTCCAGCACATAGCTCCGCAAGATTACACTGTGCAATCGCATGAACCGTACCTATGTGGTTATGAATGGCTTTACGGTTGCGAATGGTCGCCCTACAAACGCCAGGCTTCAATTGTGTGATTTTAGGCTTGATGGTACCAAAGTAAGGAGCTTTACGACATACCGCCTTACTAAACATCCATTTACCAAATGGCAACCAACTCATCCTTTTATAAATTTTTAAAAGTGGTGCAGACATAAGATTTTTCTATAATGATTTTGCTTAAAATTAACACATCTGACCAGTTAATCAACCATCTACAATTATCAGCGAATAAAATATCTTAAAAATTTGCTAAATCGGCGCTTTGTCCTGTCTTTTCTCGTTCTCCACAATACAATAGCGACCAAAAGGAGACGCCATGACCCAATCAAACTCAAAAGCACTGATTTTTATTCTCGCTTTACTTGTTATCTTTTGCCCTTTAGGTATCGATCTCTATCTACCTGCATTTGTGGATATGCAGTCCAGTCTTCAAGTATCGGAAAGCCAAATTCAACAAACAGTGAGTATCTATATGCTAGCTGTGGGTCTTGGACAGTTGATAGCAGGTCCGCTTGCGGATAAATATGGTCGTAAGCCGATTGCGCTAGTTGGAATAATTTTATTTGCGCTTGGTGCTATAATGGCAAGCTATGCCTCCACTTGGCCACTCATGATGGTAGCTCGAGTGCTGCAAGGCTTGGGGGCGTGTGCTACTTTTGTCAGCGCCTTTGCCATTGTTCGTGATAGTTTTGGGCACAAAGGCAGTGGCCAAATGATCACTTACCTCAATGGTATTGTATGTTTTATCCCAGCGTTAGCGCCAATTTTAGGTGCATGGCTCACTGTCGAATTTGGCTGGCAGAGTAATTTTAGCTTTTTGTTTGGCTTTGCCGTTCTTGGCCTCATCTTAGTTTCTCTTATCTATAAAGAGACTCGCCCCGAAGATACGCATTACAGCGGTCATATCCTAGATTTGAGACGTTTTAAGCCGATGCTCAGTAGCACAACTTTCTTATACAATGCCGCCTTAACAATGCTTGGTATGGCAGCAATGCTGGTATTTGTGATCTCAGCTCCGGGGTGGATCATGGCAAAAATGGGCGGCAGTGTTTCCGACTTTACCTTTTGGTTTACTGGTAACGCGGCGTTGAGTATTGTCGCAAGTTTTGTTGCTCCCCACTTCATCAAACGCAATAGCCAAAAGTCATTAACTTTCGGTCTCGCCGTTTTTAGCTTTAGTGGTCTGTTGCTACTGGCTTTGCCACAAACTGAAATAGCGCATTTTGTACTGCCAATGTATATGGCATCAATTGGCTTTGCATTTACGATCGGAGCTGCGGCTGGTAAAGCGTTATCAGGGTTTGCTAAACAAGCAGGGACGGCCTCAGCGTTGATTGGAGTATTACAGATGAGCGGTGCGGGTGTGCTTGCAACCATGACGCAACCACTGGCACTGGATGCCCCCATGCAACTTGCCTTGCACTTATTACTGGCGTTACCTTTCTTGCTATTACTAGCCACAAAGCATCGCCACCAGCTTCACAGCGCAGCTTAAACATTATTTATCGTAACAGTAGTAAAATTGTCACAACTAACAATGATAATAATCATACAGACAGCATCAGTGTTAAGGACGGCGGTACATAATGCTACCAAGTATGTGAGCAAGGTAGCAATGCAGCCTGTTTAGCAACACAAACTGTTGTGTTTTAACTCCCAACCAATTCAAGAATGTCGGTCTTTTGATCGGCATTTTTTATTTTACTACTTTCCCCCAGCCTCTTGATGATACCTTGTTCAGCTCTCTCTTAAGATCTGGATAAAACGAGTAAACCTGTGACCACAGAAATTTGTTCATTTCCATTTCACTTCTACACTCTATAATGGATTTGGACAGTCACAGAAGGAGTTCATAAAATGAGTACATCGGGTTATACCCCACCTAAAGTTTGGCAGTGGCCATGGCAAAGTGGCGATGGTAGTAAATTCGCAAATATCAACCGCCCTACTGCAGGCGCAAGATTCGAAAAGTCCCTACCGCAAGGCAAACACCCGTTACAACTCTACTCCCTCGCAACCCCAAACGGCGTGAAAGTGACTATCTTACTAGAAGAGCTTTTAGCAGCCGGGGTAAAAGAAGCAGAATATGATGCCTTTTTAATTAATATCATGGAAGGTGAGCAATTTAGCTCAGGGTTCGTTGCACTTAATCCAAATTCTAAGATCCCCGCGTTATTAGATACCAGCACCAAGGAACCTACCAAAATCTTTGAGTCTGGCTCAATTTTGCTTTATTTAGCTGAAAAGTTCCAAAAGTTCATTCCACAAGATCCCACAAAACGCACCGAGTGCCTCAACTGGTTATTTTGGCAAATGGGGGCTGCGCCGCTTCTTGGCGGTGGATTTGGCCACTTCTATGCCTACGCACCAGAGCACTACGAATATCCAATCAACCGCTACACGATGGAAGTGAAGCGCCAACTGGACTTACTAAATCAACACCTAGCCACAAGAGAATATATTTGTGGCGATGAATACACTATCGCAGATATGGCAATCTGGCCGTGGTATGGCGTGCTAGCCCAAGGACACCTATATGATGCGGCAGAGTTTTTAGACGTCAATGGCTATGAACATGTGATCCGCTGGGCTGGACTCATCGCCTCAAGAGATGCGGTCAAACGCGGAAAAATGGTAAATAGAACATGGGGAGAACCTCATGAGCAGCTTCATGAAAGACACGACGCCAGCGACTTTGAAACCAGCACCCAAGACAAACTAGAACCATAACCTTACCTTGGTTTAACAAGGGTTAGCCTTATCTTTCGGGTTTGATTAATCAGATTTAATCAAACCCGATTGTCTGTGTATCAGAAAAGATAGTGTTAGCACCTTGCTAGAAGCGCAAAATGCTTTTGCTGGTATTCTTCAACGGATTTATAGCACTTTGGTCAGCACTTTCTTTTTAGAGCGTCGAACACATCTGCATTAGTGTTCACCCAAAGATATGAAATCCACTTTGTAATCTTCCGACGATCGCGACTAAACCGCTTCCCATTATCACACCTATGAGAAGCGTTCCGAAAATAAGACATACATAGAGTAGTGTCCAAGCACTGGAAACTTTTGACCCCGCCTGCTCCTCTGAAGTATTGTCGGAACATCGGTAGATTCTACGCAAACTTCTTTCCACCCCAAAAACGGTGCCACCGATCAAGCCAAAAAGCAGTGCGACCGCGAAAGTAATAACCCGATACTCTGGATTATCAAAACCATCCCATAAAAGAATAGCGCCGTTGATCCAAGCTAACCCGGTACAGCCCCATGAGGCAAGTAGATAGATTATCTGCATGCGTGTCATTGATTACCTACTTCGGAGAAACGACTATTGAAAAAGTCTATTAGCGCTAACGATTGTGCTTCAGTTTTATATCCTTCAATATCGTAAAACTTAACCACGTTTTCGTCGGAAAAATAGCTAACAAAGCAAGAGTGTTATCTCTTGATAGCTTATTAAGAATTAACCGAGATGTTTCTAGTTCTGGAAATTTCACTTAAACTCTCTTTGAATTAACGCCTCAAACACCGGGTTGGTGAAGTTGGCGGCTTTTTTGGTACAAAAAAGATGACAGCTTTACCAAGTCCGAGTGCTTTGACTTGTTAACTGTATTAATCATCTAGGCCCAGCTTCCTACTAAACCAGTAATAATCTTGATAATTAAACTCTTCTCCGAACAACTCATCTATTCTTTCTTTAATTATTGTGTAATCGTGCCTTGCACGACCTCTATCGTGGCACTGCCCATTATTTTCAATTTTCTGGGCCAAATCCTTAACCGCATCTTTATTGAATAGCTTAATAAATTTGGGGATGGCCGCCTGAAAACGTGAATCAGCTTGATCAAAGCTTCTACTTGAACCGTAGTAGGTAGAAACTACGCTACAAAATTTTTCCTGCCACTCTTCGGAATCGGATACCCGTAAAAGGACCTCAAATTGAGGTGGCGTGAATACGGGACGCTCATCACTCTTTATCCACTCTTCAATATCTTCTGCATGTTTTTCAAGACTTTCTTTAACAAACCACCCTACAGTTTTTCCCACATCGTCATCTCTTATGCAGTGCTCAACCTTGAGCTGAGCGGCTTCATTTAATATTGGGAAAAGCTCATGATTTTGAGAGAGAAAGAATGTTAAATATTGGAGAGGATCACCTGAGTTGGCGATATTACTATAAAAGTCAATATCACCTTGGATTTCGTTAGGCAATGCTGCTCTATTTTTCGCAGCTACAACCTCAAGTACTTGTAGGTTTATGAGTCTATTCTTATTACACTGATCATTTTCAAGTTTAAACACAATTTTCCAAAGAGAGCGGAAGATGTTAAGTTCCACTGGCTGAGTTGTTCGGCTGAAATACCTACTTTCAACATATTTTCTGACTTTCTTTCTATTATTGAGGATCTCACTAGATTCCGAAATATCGGCGAGTAACTCATTTAGAATATGTTGTGTATAAAAGGGTGGTTTAGTTAAAAGGTCATCAAGTGTATTTCGCAGAAGAGATCTGACCGTTTCTTTGTTCGGAGAGTGCAGCTCTCTTTCCTTATTCAGTACAGGGTGCGCCGATAGGTGCCTTTGTTTTTGCAGGTATCGAAGGTTTTCGTACTCTAATGTATCTAACAGGTGTGTTTTATCATTAACATCATCAATTAATTTCAGTTCCCAAGCTGATGATTTTGGATCATTACGCTGGATATCACTAACTTCATCTAGAATTTCCTTAGCTGAAGCATCATTGTATAAATCGATTAAGCTTTGTAGTTTGAAAACAATATCGCAGACAGCAACAGACCAGAGCATAACAACTGCCGACCTATAGTTTTCATTGTGATATGAAGACAAAACCTCCTTAAAGTAGGCTTTAGTCTTACCGTAATGAATATTTTCCGACATTTTTTCAAGTGAAAATTCTTGCATCTATGACTCTTCTACCTAATTCGAGGATACAGTTAACAATTTATAGTGCGCAAATCGCGCATATTTCTGATTTGCAATCGCGCACTTTTATGATTGATTTAGTTTTAACAAAATTGATAACTCATTGCCAACATTATTAAAAGTTCAAGTTACGATTTTTTGAGAAAGATAAAAATGCGCAACTTGCGCATTTTCTTGTATATGGGGGAAATAGCTCTGCTTGTTAATTCTGGTTTTATCTCCTGAAGCAGCTAAGTAGCTTGCAAGCACCAAAAAAGCTAGCAGCACCGTTTTCCTCCCTCATCACACCCGAAAGTAAATTGCCAATGAGTCATTTCAACGCATGGATGCGTGAAAAGCGGTGACAGGGACAGGGATGTCCCTTACACAGCGGTGACGTTCATATTGGCAATTTACTTGAGGAGTCAGTGTGATGTTGGGAGTGCCCTTTCTTTTGCATACTTGTTCTTTGGGCATCAAAGAAAAGTATGTCGTAGCCCATGGATGGGCGTCGAAATCGGTCAGGAGGACATATTAGCCTTACCCTCCTTGGTTAATATCAAAGCGCATCCATGCGCTCCTCGTTCATTCTTTTGAAACGACGCAAAAGAACGAACCAAGAAAACGTCGCCCCAGCATCACACTCAATCCTCAAACCCTAAGCCGATATAGTGCAACCGTCTTGTAAGGCACGTCCCTATACCAGACAAGACTTGGCCGACATCCTGTCGGCACATTGCATATCGGCTTATGCTTTTCTGGTGTGATGGAGGGGAAATAAGTTGCTTGTGAGATCGTCTACGATTTTTACGGTGAAGCTGTTTGCAAGGGTTGCAAAAACTATCAGCGTAGCCTCCTAACTCACAGTCTGAATCGTTTTGTGGGAGGCGGTTCACCCGCCGAGAAGTTACGTTTTTCTGGTATGGTATTGACCGTGCGTTCTAGTTTTTCTCTCAAAAGCAGCTAATTTTCCTACAAGCACCAAAAAAGCTTTCAGCACCGTTTTCCTCCCTCATCACACCCGAAAGTAAATTACCAATGCGTCATTTCAACGCATGGATGCGTGAAAAGCTGTGACAGGGATGTCCCTTACACAGCGGTGACGTTCATATTGGCAATTTACTTGAGGAGTCAGTGTGATGTTGGGAGTGCCCTTTCTTTTGCATACTTGTTCTTTGGGCATCAAAGAAAAGGTTGTCGTAGCCCATGGATGGGCGTCGAAACCTGTCAGGAGGACAACAAACCAACACAGCGAGATTCAATACCTCCCAAAACAAAATCGTAACAATTCAGTGATGTAGATTTCGCCAGAACTATGTATTATAAGCCTGTTAAAAGCTTAGGAACGGGTGCGCCTGTAATTGAAGCGAATGGATACTAAAATCAATAACTGTGCTTATGGAACTTTTTGCGCGAATGGAATGATATTATGATCAAGAAAACCGCCATCATCATTGCAATATTGGCAGCTATCAGCGGCTGTAAATCGCTGGTTTATAAAGGCAATAAACTTTACGAAGCGGGTATGTACCGCCAAGCTGCTGAATATTATTCACAAGCACTCGCGGAAGACCCCGAGGATCTTGAAGCAAAGCAAGGCTTAACACTGGCGCGAGACAAGCTTATAGATAAAGGTCTTATCGATGTGCGTATGCTTCGCTTAGCAAATAACTACACGGCAGCAGCGACCAGACTTGAGGAAATCGTAAAAAACCAAGCACAATGGCAGATGAAACCGAATGGTGCAATGGCAAATACCCAAAGAGAAGAGCTTGATTACGCGAGGCAATGGTTACTCGACGAAGCCCGCTCGCTCTCAAACACCCCCTACCCCGACAAGTTTAAGCTTTTTGAACATAACTATCGCCACCTGATCAGCAATGCGCAATTAGCAAGCGCCATGAGCATCCACTACGACACGCTAAGAACGCAAGCGCAGAAAAAGTGTGATGAACTTGCAGGACAAGTCAGCGGACAACGCTTCTATTTAAAAAGTTTCACCGAAAAATACTGTTTAGCGTGGCAAACTCCAAAACGTTTACGTGTAGATAACCAAGATAAAAGTCGTTATTTTGCGATGAACATACGAGATCGTGTCGATATTGGCTTGCGCTTTGGCAACTCAATCAAAGGACAATACAGCGCATTTATCTCAAACCTAAATACGGCATTTAATAACAGCCTCTGGTTTGATAGTAATGGTAGCCAACAGCTTTCATTAGAGCTATACGCAGATGCGGACTATTACCGTACCAGTAACCAATATATTCAGCGTAAGCATTATCAACAGAAAGTTGAACGACCTGATCCAAATAACTTAGATAACACGCATACCGCAGAAGTCACAAGAGAGTTCACGTATCCCGTGACCATCTACGATGAAAAATTTGATATCAATGTCAATTATGAGGCGAGTTTAGCCCATCGTTATATCAAAGGCAGTGCAAGCGATAGTAAGCATAACAAAACCCGCGCACATCAGGCTGATTTTGAGCAACTTAATATCACACCACTGTCTCCAGACTTTCTTAACCTTTCACAGGTAACAGAAAAGACATTTGACGAATTACTAAAAAAATTCTCTCAAGATCTTACGCTAGCTTGGAAGCAAAATTACTGTGGACAGGCACTTGGCACCAATAAAGGCGAAAATATCCTGCGCTGTGCCAAGCTTGAGCCCGAGCATGACTATATCAACCGTTGGTTTGACCAGCACTTTGGGATCAAGTACTCAGAAATGACGACTTTATACGGTATTTGAGGCTGAGAGTGAATTTTGAAACTCGCCAAAAAGCCGAAAAATGATTATATTGTGCCAACTTTATTTGTATTAGGAATTAAGCTATGCCAAAGGCAAGTGAAATTAAAAAACATGCCGCGATCGAGTATAACGGCCGCGTAATGATTGTTCGTGATATTGAGCGCTCAGTACCACAAGGTCGCGCTGGTGGTAGCCTATACCGTATGCGTATGTACGATGTAGTAGATAACTCTAAAGTAGATGAGACTTTTAAAGCGGAAGAGATGCTAACACTTGCAGATCTTAACCGTCGCCCTGCAATGCTTTCATATGTAGATGGTGATGAATATGTGTTTATGGATGATGAAGACTACACGCCATACCACCTGAATAAAGAGTCTATTGCTGAGCAATTGTTATTTATCGATGAATCAACGAAAGGTTTATCTATCGTCGTGGTTCAGGGCATGCCAGTTTCTATCGACTTACCTTCAAGCGTAGAGCTTGTGATTGAAGATACTTCTCCTTCAATCAAGGGTGCATCTGCTAGTGCTAGAACAAAGCCTGCAACATTAACGACAGGCCTTGTTGTTCAAGTTCCTGAACATATTTCAAGCGGTGACAAAATTAAGATCAACACCGCTGAATCTAAGTTCATGGGCCGTGCAGAATAAGCCCATTGCGCTTTTGATAGCGAGCCGTAGTGCTCGCTAGCGTATAAAAATCCCCAAGTTTTCTTTGCAGCGGTAGTGCCATTCTATAATTTTGGCCTTACTCTTAAAAATCGCGCGAAACGCGGTTTACCAAACTTAGTATATCCTTGATATCGATAGGTAATTTGACTACCAATCGGTGGTGGTGATGCGCGCTCTTCGTCGCTAAACCCTGTTCCGACTTTAAACTCCTTACCTTGTGCATTCTTCACCAGAAGCGATCCCATCATTCCTTGGTACTTTCCTTTACCGGGTAAATGCTTAATCACGATGGCTTCGTCATCCAAATACGGCTTATATTTTAATACGTTGGTTGTTCTTCCATCTTCGTGCTTAGCATTTTTAGCATGCAAAATGACCCCTTCACCACCTCGTTTTAATACACTATGGTAATAATCGTTTAGCTCCTCAACGGAGCCAAATGATAGCTGCTTGACGGGTTTAATGTGTGATAGCTCAGTATGGCTGAGAAGGCTTAAGTAACGCTCATGACGCTTAGCGAATATTTCTGTAGAATTTGGTGCGTCAAATATATAATAAGTCACTTGACGCCAGTGTTCGTTATTAGGGGCGTGGCGCCTTGCAATCGCACTCACAAAAGCGAAGTTATTGTACCCAGCCCACAACTCGCCATCTAACCAAGTATCAGGTAATCCTTGCGTGAACCAGTCTGGTGCTTTAATTAAGTGACCGCCACGCGTACGCAGTTGAGAGCCATCCCAAATGGCCCTCACACCATCGAACTTTTCACTAACAAGATAATTAGAAATATCTTCGTTGCCTTGATATACCGAAGCAAGCTGGATTTTTGTGTCGGTTTCATTTCCATAAAGGAGATTGGAAAAACCTAATAATAGACAGAATAAGAATGGTAAATATCGCATAGCATAATCCTTTGCAGTGGATATTTAATACCAGCGACTAGGTGCATTGTTTACGTTCACTGATATTAAAAATTAATAAATTTCATGCTTAAAGATTACACAACAATCGAAGTTTGTAAAATCAAACAAGCTTTGACTAAAAGGCCCCCTCTTTATAGCAATCCGTATTAGCTTTCAGGGCAAAGCCAGTCAAAAACCGCTTCGAGATCGGTAAATGAATGATCAGCAAGACTTAAATCTTGCTTAGCTGAGTGCATGTTTGGTACAACAACCGTGGTTAACCCAGCTTCTTTGGCTGAAGTTAACCCTGTGTAGGTATCTTCTATTGCCACGGCTTCATGTGGCGCAATGTTTAGCGCAGCGAGCGCTTTGCGATAAGGTTCAGGATGAGGCTTTGGCCGTTCGACATCGTCTTTGCACACTATCGCAGAAAACAGCTCTAGTAGCTGATAGTGTCGTAAAACTGGGAGCGCTTCTGCTCTGCTGCTTCCAGTCACGAGTGCGATCGGACAACGTTTTGAGGTTTGTTCAACAATTTGTTTTGCAAAATGCATTAATCTGGGGAGTACTTCCGCAGCTGTTGCGACAAAGACGATATTTTTTTCATCACATAAATCACGGGCAGAAGGCGCAAGTTGGTGCCTTTCTTTAAGTATATTGGCGGCTTTAAGCGTTGGTACACCCGAAAACTCATCACAAAAATCATGCTCCGTATAAGTAACTTGATACGGGGCTAACACCTTCATCCAACTTTGGTAATGGAGTGCTTCTGAATCAACTAATGTACCGTCAAAATCAAATAAAACTGCCTGAAAACGCATTTACACTCCTTAACTTGGTTGTATTAACTAACCGTTGATCCCTGCTGGTGGCTCAGCAGTAGCTTCTTCACCGCTATCAACTTCAACTAATGTATAGCCCCGTGGCTGTCTAATTACTTTTAGAATTGGCTTATCGAAAGCTGACTTCAGTCTATCTGCATCCGCTTGCAACTCTTCCATCGAACGACCAAAGGGTGCAGCACCCGTTTCAGACCAGTTCGTTACCTTGCCATTTAAGTTATATTCCACTTCATGGATTTGATATAAAGCCGCTTCATCTTTTGTCGCTTCACAATATATCACTCGATAATTCCAAAAAC
>NZ_JAKEVK010000064.1:0-21380 GCF_022398435.1 Pseudoalteromonas sp. Isolate6
GAATCATTCTATTAAAAAGAATTAAAGCTATCCAAACAGATTCGCTTCCAATAGGTAGTCAATCACCGCCCGTGTCCTAGGTGGAATTTGTTTACGCGATGGATAAATGAGAGAAAACACCAGCTGCTCGCTACTTAACTCTGGACAGATCATTTGTAACTCCCCACGCTCAACTTCTTGCTTCACAGTAGAAGGCAATAACTGCGCAACTCCTAATCCTGCTACTGTCATTTGTTGTAACAACATAGGAGAATTGCACCAATGCACTTGAGTTGGTGTAAAGTTTATGGCTTCACCACCACGATAAAATTGTGTCATCCCCGTTGATTTAGCCTGCTCTAACAGTAACCAAGGTAACTGATTTAGCTGTGTGTCTTTGCTTGGTAAACCATGCAATGCTATCAGTTTAGGACTTGCATAGAGCTTAAAACATTCTTGATGTAATTGCCTTGCAACCAATGCGCTGTCTTTAGGAAAGCCAACCCTGATAGCGAGATCTATTTGGTCATTAATAATATCGCGCTTGTTATCATCAACAATGATATTTAATTGGATCTTCGGATATCGCGCCGTGAGCTCAGGTAGTTTTGGTAACAGAAATTTATGTGCGGTGTCGTGTGTTATGGTTATTGAGACCATACCATGAGGCTCTTTGTTATCTAGTAATACCTCAACATCATCCAAAATAGCGTGTAATGAATGTGCTTGAGCCAAAATGTCACGCCCCTCTCGCGTTAGCGTGAGTTGCCTCGTGCTACGCTGCAGTAGTCTAACGCCTAGCATAGTCTCTAACTGAGACACTTGTTCACTCACTCTAGAACGGCTAGTTGCGAGCTTTCTAGCGGCTTGAGCAAAACTTCCCACATCCACAACCGTTGCAAATATTGCTAAGAGTTTTAATGCATTTAAGTCTATTGTACTCAATTTCAGAACTCACCATATCGAATTAACCCACTTATGATAACAAAAATTACCACCCATAATAGCCACATCCAATACATTCTCATTTTAAAAAGAGGTATACATCATGATCGCAATCACAGGCGCAACAGGTAAATTAGGTCAATTAGTTATCGAGTTTTTGGCACAGAAGATACCAGCCAAACATATTGTGGCTCTAGTCAGAGATCTCGATAAAGGAAAGGCACTCACCAATTTAGGGGTCACCGTAAGGCAAGCTGATTACGACAAACCGCACACACTTGACGCAGCACTTGCAGGTGTTGAAAAACTGCTGCTAATCTCCGGCAACCAGATCGGAAGCCGCACACCTCAACACAAAGCAGTTATTGACGCCGCTGTGAAAAACCAAGTGCGCTTAATTGCCTATACCAGTATTTTGAATGTGGACGATTCACCACTGGAGCTGGCTAAAGAGCACAAAGAAACAGAGGCTTATTTGAGGGCAAGCGGCGTGGCTTATAGCATGCTGAGAAATGGATGGTATAACGAGAACTACACTGATTTAGTGCCTGTATTTACAGCAAATAATGCCATTACCTCAATTGCGCCGCAAGCTCAAATCAACAGCGCCGCTCGTGCAGACTACGCACTGGCTGCTGCCACCGTATTAAGTAGCGCTGGCCATGATAATTCAGTCTATGAACTGGCTGGCGATAACGCTTTTACAATTGAAGGTTTGGCACAAGCTGTGTCAAAGCATACTCATGTTGAAGTAAAAGCAAAGTTTGTATCTGATGAAGAATATTTGGTCCACTTGGTTGATCTAGGCGTGCCAGCAACTTTTGCCGCATTACTGGTTGACGCAGAGGCACAAGCGCAAAAAGGATATTTGGCAACCCAGAGTAATGCGCTCAGCCAGTTGATTGGTCGCCCGACCACAAGTGTGGCCCAGTCGCTAGTTGCACATTAAGCGCATAGACCCAGTGTACAAGCTCCCGCTTGTGCACTGAATCCTACTCGGTCTCAGCTTTGCCCTCTAGCGTCGATACAAAAAGGTCTCGACTGACCAAAAAGCCACAAATGCTTACTACGACTAGAAAGATCCCGTACATAGAGCCAATATAAACCCAATCGCTTTGGCCAAACCAAAGACTTGCACGAGTCCCATCATTAACCAATAGAATGTTAATAAGAGACAATGTGATCACGCTGCGAAAATAAATCGGTTTATCCATGTGGCTCGCAAACGCTGCGATAATGAGGGAAAATAAGCACAGATAGAAGCCCATTACAGAAAACGCACCAGGTTGTATACTAGGGTAAAATGCGATGAGCGAGAGTAATACAGCAGCCCAACCGGTAGTTTTGTATATCATTATCAAGTCCTTTGAAAATGTTAATAAATGTTCGTTATGTAAACAGGATGGAGTATGAGGTAATACTCGTAATTACGCAACTAAATGATTATGAATATTGACTGATATGACCTTTATTCCTTAGTTTTAAACCTATATAACTATCTTTAACTTAAAACCTAAGTAAAAAGCATTAATTAAAAATTGATTTCATAACTATCAAGACGATAGTGCAACTGAAACTCTTGTCTTTAGCTGCGGTACACTGTCTTTTTCAAACCAATCGTGCTTTTTTAACCAGATTTGATTGCGAGGACTTGGGTGCGGTAATGGCAGATGACTTTGGCTGGAAAAGTCAGCATTTTTAACCACCTCAGTTACCGATGAATATTGCGTTAAGTAGCACTTTTGCGCATATTGCCCAATAAGTAGTGTCAGCGACACCTGAGTGAGCGTAGCTAGCACCTGGTGATGCCAAGTTGGCGCGCAAATTTTCGGCGGTGGTAAATCTCCAGACTTCCCTTTACCTGGGTAACAAAATGCCATTGGCATAATGGCAAATAGATCTGGGTTATAAAACTGCGCTCGACTTACACCAAGCCAGTCTCGCAATCTACCTCCACTAGGGTCATTGAACGGCTGGCAGGTTTGATGTGCTTTCAATCCCGGTGCTTGACCAATAATCAACACTTTAGCCTTGCAACTGCCTTGAATAATAGGTTTTGCCCCCATAGGAAGCGTTTTATCGCACAGCTTGCATTGCCTAACACGTTCAAAAACTTCCATCTTCCCTTATTTATTTTACCCAACATCACCAAGGATCATTATGACATAACCATATTCAAAACCCCATTTAACTAGCAAAACTTAAAGTACTTAGTCGTTAAAACAACTCCACTCGACTTAAAACAAGTGCGAATCACTATCATTTAGATGCAAATTATTGGATAATATTCTATTACGTTTGCTGTCTTTTAAAGGGGTGCTATGCCTAGTCGGGATAACACAAATAATAAGGCTATTTTATATAAAGCTGAAGTACTAGCACGCTTTTTCATCGCTATTTTCGGCGGCTATTATGTGACCGTTTTAGCTTCATCTTTATTGGCTTTAACTTTACCAACTACGCGCCTAGATGCGCTTTTATATGCATTAACAACCGGCATCGTCTTTTACGCCATTGTCTTTATTTGGGTGTTTGGATGCCGCTCTTTTAAAAAGGTATTTCTTGGCATGATCGGACTACTTTGTATTCTCTACGGCACTTTGACGCATTTTGGAGGCTCCCTGTGAGAGAGTCATTTTTTCGTAGTATGACTTGGTTACACACTTGGGTGGGTTTACTCGTTTGTTGGTTGCTGTTTTTAATCTTTTTTGCCGGTACTGCGAGCTTTTTCAGACATGAGATCAGTCTATGGGCGCAACCAGCAACGCACCATTTACCTCATTATGATAGTGCCCAACAAAATGAAACGGTCAAAAAGAGTATCGAACGGTTTCAAGAGATAGCGCCAAACGCCGAGTCTTGGCGTATTGAGATGCCAACAGAGCGTCGCCCGAGCTTGCTATTGATGTACTCCGAAAAGCCAGCCGAAGGAGAAAGGCGCGGAAAACGTCACTCTGAGTATCTTGACCCTGTAACGCTGGAGGCGCTTCCTGAGTTTAGGGAGACCAAAGGCGGTAACTTTTTCTACCGACTGCATTTTGATTTGCATTACATGAGCGCAATCACCGCGCGTTGGATTGTTTGTTTTGCAACTCTGTTTATGCTAATTGCGCTTATTTCTGGCGTGGTGATCCATAAGCGCATCTTCAAAGACCTATTCCAATTTAGAAACGGGAAAGGGTTGAGAAGCTGGCTTGACGCTCACAACGTTTCTTCAGTAGTGGCATTACCGTTTCATATTATGATCACTTACACCGGCTTAGTAACGCTTATTTTTATGTTACTGCCACAACCTGCAGAACAGCGCTTTGAAGATACAAAAACGCTCAGAGCCGAGCGCTACCCCTTTCTTGCTGAGATCCCTGAAACAGGACAGCCACTAACGGATCTAGCATTAAACAAAGCATTAGATCATTATTTTACTAACTCTGGCGACGCACCACTTCGCCGCATTGTGATCTCATCACCAGGAGACTCAGGTGCAACGATAAAGCTTTATGCCAATGCTCAACGCGCCGTGCAGGACGATCCACCAAGTTGGATGTATAGCGCAGCATCAGGTGAGTTGTTAAAAACACACAATGTGACACTGTCTGGCGCTGAAAATCTCTACGGCGGAATGATAGCACTGCATACAGGGCGCTTAGCAGAGCCGCTTTTGCGTTGGCTGTACTTTATCGCGGGATTGGCAGGCTGTGCCATGATTGCAACGGGTGCTGTTATGTGGGCAAAAAGACTGCGCCAAAAGCTCAAAGGTGGTGACAAGCCGGGTGTAGGCCTTAGGCTTGTGGAGTCGCTCAATTTAGGCACCATTATGGGACTACCAGCCGCAACGGCAATGTTCTTTTATGCAAACCGTTTGCTTCCAATGGAGTTATCGAGCCGTGCAGACAAAGAAGTTCTGGCGTTCTTTGTTACCTGGGGAGTATTCACTCTGGCCGCGCTCTTTAAGTCGAATAGGCTCGCGTGGCTGCTATCTGCGAAAGTGAATGCAATCGTGTGGGGCTTACTGCCTGTCGTAAATATGCTGACCACAGAGGGCAACCTTGTAAGCTATTTCATTAATGGTCAGTGGGTATTATTTGGTTTTGATGCAATAGCTATTGGTATCGCTATCGGTTTCTTAGTTCAAGCTAAAAAGCTCGGCAGTACCAAAGCAGCGCCAACGACACCACGTCGCCAAGCAAAGCGCGAGGTAACTGCCTAATGGAATGGCTAACGTTTTTACTTTGTCTACTTGCGTTTATGGGTTTTGCAGTAGCAAAACCCAATCACTATAAAGAAGTATTTGGCACACGCCCAAAAGGTAACGTAACAAGCCAATTAACCATTGCCAGCTGGCTTTGCCTTTGCGGAAGTTTAGCATTGGCCCTTACAACTCAGGGAACCTACGGTAGCTTAGAGTTTATTGGTTATACGACCTTAGCTGTGCTACTCCTTGTCGTTATCTTTGCAACTAAACCGAGTTATTTCAGATCACTATTTTACCTAGTCATCATAGGTATGCTGGTTAGTACGCTGTACTGGATCATATTTTAACTAAGGCGCCATCTTTGGCGCCTTTTTAGATCATTATTTTACTAACACTTTTCCATTAAGCTATTGAAACCACACCACTTAGCATAAAATATCAGCAACAATTGCGCTATACACCGCAAATTTACCAACTCAATTACGATATTGTTAGTAAAATAGTGATCTACCCAACTAAATTCTCCTCATTAGTTAGTAAAAATATGATCTATTAATCTATTTTTAGAATTAGCTTGGTAAAATTCTGATCCAAGAGGCTAAAGGAGTTGGGCCCGTTAGTTAAATATTGATCCAACCCCTCAACAACAACAATCTAAGCCACCATCGTCGACTTAAAGCAAAAATCACACTCGATCTTTACTATCCCTATGTAGAGTAAATTCTTTTATTTTTGCCATCTATTTGAAAATAAGAAGACCACCGATAAGATTAACTACGCTCCATTGTTGGAACA
This sequence comes from Pseudoalteromonas sp. Isolate6, assembly GCF_022398435.1. Lineage (NCBI taxonomy): Bacteria > Pseudomonadati > Pseudomonadota > Gammaproteobacteria > Alteromonadales > Pseudoalteromonadaceae > Pseudoalteromonas > Pseudoalteromonas sp. Isolate6. The sequence continues at coordinate 5,912 of NZ_JAKEVK010000064.1, forward strand.
GCTTTACCAATAATTCAACGCAAAATTGCAGTTAGTAAAATTAAGATCTGCAAGAATAAGCAAAGTACATTGGTAACAATAATTGCCAGCCGCTGAAATCTCAGCCCGTATATCAGCCAAAAACTAAATACCAGAACATACCCGATTAAAAACGTATAGGACAAGTTGGTTGGGCCTTGGCGCTCAAGTTCACTGAATAGCTGACCTAATAATGCGATAAACCCGATACCGCCGAAGAGCACACCGGCGAAATCCCAGTAGGTATCTTTCGTTTGATAAAAGCCTGTCAGCCATGTTTTCATTTGCTTACTTCCTCTGATAAGTAGAATAGCTGACCTAATAATGCGATAAACCCGATACCGCCGAAGAGCACACCGGCGAAATCCCAGTAGGTATCTTTCGTTTGATAAAAGCCTGTCAGCCATGTTTTCATTTGCTTACTTCCTCTGATAAGTAGATATCCTGATAGTGATTGATACGGGCAACAATATGGTCATGTTGAATGGTACAAAAACGGTTAACTACGACTACTTCACAGCCTGCGTTAAGTGCGGATCTTACCCCTTGATCTGAGTCTTCAAATGCAAGACATTTAGAGGTTGCCACTCCCAGTCGTTTGGCCGCCAATAAAAATGGCTCAGGGTGAGGCTTACCTTGCCCAACATCATCTGCGGTAATTAATATTTCAGGAATAGATAAACCTGCTGTGGTGAGTCGTGCAATTGCATTATGACGATTTGCAGAAGTTGCAACGGCCCACTTGCGTTGCTGTGCTTTTATTTCGCTTAAAAACGATTTAGCGCCGGGAATGGCTGTTACGGTATGGGCAAGATCGGCTTCTGCTTGTTCCAACAGCTCGACTTCATGCTGACAATCTAAATGCGGAGTAAATTGTTCTATAAAGTCTTTGAAACGCGCACCTCTGCCCGTAGTTAATACCATTTCTAAATCGACATGATGTTTCTCACACCAAGGCGCGACGGCCTGTCGTACTGCAACTTCAGAATCAACAAGTGTGCCATCCATATCGAATATCAACCCCTGATAGTGGTTCAGGTTGAGTGAATTTAGTGCCATTTTTACTCCTTATGATAATATTTCATGCATAAACGAGCGTTTGTTGATATTAAACAGGCTTCACCATGCATTTTCATGCAAATAATACGCTTGTATCTCGATCTTTTTCAAGTAAAATTACGCAAAAACATGCAGGAACATGCAATGCTATTGGCAGAACGTCATCAATTCATTCTCGATCAGCTTAATTTACAAGGGCGGATCACCTCAGTGTCCTTGGCGCAAACGCTTGATGTGAGCGAAGACACAATCCGTCGGGATTTAAACAAACTGGCTGAACTTAAGCTCCTGCGGCGCGTTCATGGTGGCGCTTTAGCGCTGCAGGATAATACTCCTGACTATATTGAGCGTTTAGATAAGCCCGATACCAGTAAAATTCGTTATATTGAACCTGCCTTAGCGATGCTCGTGCCTGGACAAACGATAGTGATTGATTCTGGCGAGACGTGCCGTTATTTGGCTCAGCACTTACCTAAAAATATGCCGTTGACTGTGGTTACGGGTTGTCCACTAATCGCCAAAGAGCTGGCCTACCATTCATTAGTGGATGTGATTGTGTTAGGCGGTCCTATGTTTAAACCTGCAATGCGGGTGGTAGGCATGACGGCGATCGAAATGGTGAAACGGATCCGTTTTGATATTGTTTTTATGGGGATTTGCTCGTTCCATATTCACCACGGTTTTAGTGCAAGCTATATCGAAGAAGCGGAGATCCTCTCTGCGACTATTCGTCAAAGCGATCACACTGTGATTATGGGACCGAGCCATAAACTAGATAAAGTCGCTACTTATCAGATTGTTACCGCTAACGAAATTAACACAATTATTACCGATGAAGAAATCAATCCAAGCTTAAAAAAGCAGATTGAGTCGCTAGAGATAGCGCTTACTTTGGTCTAGGTTAATACGGAGCTACTGGGTTGCTTGAGTAGCCTACTTACGGTTGAACTAAGCAACCGCCCCTTTAAGGCTTTAATAAGGCAAAAATGTGATTGTTGTAGAAACGCTCATTTTTAAATATAGCGCGTTTTAACACCGCTTCTTGCTCAAAACCTGACTTCTCTAGTAGCTTCATTGATGCATGATTGTCGTCAAATACGGCGGCAAAGATCCGTTCAATACTGGTCTCGTTAAATACCTCTGACGTAATGTGTAAAATGGCTTTATGAGTAATTCCTTTACGCCAATGACTTTTTGCGAGCCAATAGCCTATTTCACCAGAGCGCTGATATTCAAACTCGCCAGGATTAACACCTATACAGCCGATAAGCTGCTGACCATCGCATATCGCTCGAATATGGCCGTGTTTACTTCCCTCATTTATCCACCATATTGCATCTTGCTCGGTGTAAGGTTGCGGAATTTTTGTTGATAAATACCGAACAACATCAGGATCGTTCAAAATCGCGACTATATTGGCGACATCATTGGCTCGGAATGGTCTTAGCTTGAACATTGAACTCCCTTCAAATCGATTTTAGCTTATATTCATCAATAAGTTACCACTCCTTATTGTGGTATACAAACCTTGTAATTGAGATTGCTTATATTGTTTTTATTTCGTTTGCCCTAATAAAGAGAGTGAGATCACAAATTAATTGCAAGGATTAGGAAGAAAACACTATGGATAAAAATACCTTAATTGAGTCAGTAACCGAGTACTTTAAAAAGGTTGATGCTGGAGACTCTAGCTATTTAGACCTATTTCATGATGAAGTAACGTTCTTTTTTCCAAAGTTTGGTGACGCCGTAGGTAAACAAGCATTACTTGAATTTGGTGATAAAATAGGCAGCTCACTAAACAGTATTTGGCACGATATTGCACATTTTAATTTCATCGTGTCGGGAAAAACAGTAGTTGTTGAAGGACAAGAAGGTGGAGTAATGCGTGATGGTACACACTGGCCTGATAATCAAATTTCGTCTGGCCGTTTTTGTAGTGTGTTCGAATTCTCTGATAACTTGATCACAAGAATGTACATTTATGTTGACCCAGACTTCTCAAGTCAAGATAGTGATAGAATTTCAATATTATCGCGCAATGTTGAATGTTTGGATAAAGAAAAGAATAGCTGTTCTATGGTTTTCTCTGACAGTGAAAAAAACACCTTACTTGCCCTCAAGGGAATCGGCCCTACGGTGATAAAGCGTTTTGAAGAAATCGGTATTTGTAGTTTAAGCGAACTTGCGACCTATGAAGTTGAAGAAATTGCTGAGCGGGTCGCTTCTATGTTGCGAACAACTTGTTGGAAAAACAGCCCACAGGCCAAAGCTGCGATTCAAATCGCCATCACAAAGGCACGTGAAATGAACTAGCGTGTAAAGCCCCTTTACAACAGGGGTTTACACAGTGAAATTTACCTACTTTAAAGCAAGCCAATAAGTATCTTGTATAGGTTTATTTAATGGTTTGCTAAGCAACAGCCTCCACAAAGTTGAGATCAAAACGTCCGTCTGGATCTTCTACTTTGATAAGCTCGTTAAATGGTCTATTTTTTAGCGCCTTATTTTCAGCGAAGAGGTCTGACAATAGTGGTTTAACTTCGTTTCCGCATAGCGCTTCGGCGAGTGCTCCATGAGAAAGCTTGAATAACAGATCCATGTTCTCATCTTCATCTTCAGCGAGCTCTAGTTCCTCCCAACTCTCAAAAATATCTCTTAACTTAGCGACTTCTGGGCAGTCCTCTTCAAAGTCAGATAAAATAATAAATTCATCTGAGGCAACGTTTTTATGCTGTTCAAAATGACTTTCCGGCAGGCTGTAGATATTCCAATTTACATCGTAATGCCAAAACTCAACAGATAATAACATATGCGAGTAGGCGCTTTGATTTACATAAAACTGTAGTTCGTTGATGCGCTTTTTAAGAAGTGTAATTAAAACATTTTCATAGGCTTCAATAAGCGTATTTTTATCAAACATAATGTATCCTAACTGCGGTCTTAAATGCTAAGACCACGCTCTCCTAAATATGATGTGCTGGCTATATGCCACTCTACTACGTATACGTGAACCTATGCTACCGCACTAAAAGCGATTTATCCAAAACACGCTAATTTAACCATCTGTTTACTAAAAACGCCAGCTTAACGACAGCAAATATAGTCTAAGTCTAACGCAAGCATGAAGATCAGAATAAGTTTGCTATTTCGTTATAGAGCCACTGGACGATAGGTCCTTTACTTTGGTCTCTACGTTGTACTATACCCATTTCGACAATTAGAGGGTTAGGAATATGCTCAGTTGACAGCTCAACGAGTTCGCCCATATACCACGGCGTGTTGACAACATGCTCAGGTACCAACGCCCAACCAACCCCTCTAATCACTAAACCCATGATGTAATAGTAACTATCGATATGCCAGTGACTTGTAGATATGGCTTGTGACTGAGTATTTCCAATACGATCACGTATTACAAGCTGTCGATGCAGATTTAACTCCTCAATACTCGGGGCTGGGTGTTGTGCAAGCGGATGATGAGGGGAGCAGACCAAGACTTGTTTAAAACTGCTAATTGAGGTGAAATCCAGCGATTCTGGTAATGGTTTCTGGTGAAATAAAATGCCTATCTCAGCCCTTTCTGCACTCACCCATTGCGCAATATCGTCTTGGGAGCCGTTGATAATAGCTAATTTTAATAGCGGAAATTGCTGAGCTAGTCGTTCAAACAAAGACTCAAATGCGATGATGGGTACAGCTTCATCCATAGCAACGGTGAGAGACACCTCTTCACCATAATTAAGTGAATTGGCTCTTGATTGCAGTCGCTGACATTGCATAAGCACCGCTTCGGCTTCTTTAAACAGATCGAGACCAGCTTGATTTAACACCGGTAGTCTGGCTGAGCGGTCAAAAAGTGCAAAACCTAGATCAGCTTCCAGATTGGCAATTGAGGTGCTGACACGAGATTGCGCTTTTCCCAAATGCCTTGCCGCAGCTGAAAATGACCCCAGCCTTACTGCGGTGACAAAGGCTTCAAGTTGATCGAGTGTCCAATGCATAATGATTAACCTATCCGAATTTCGGATGGATACTAACTTTGACCAATCTCAATTTCAAGGATAATAACCACTTTTCACGCTTAAGGATTTCATCATGTTGTTAGATTCAACGAGCAAAACACAAACTGAGGACGCTAACGTTACCCGCACTTTTTGGCGCTACACCATCCCTGCCGTTGTCGCAATGATGGTCAATGGATTGTACCAAATCGTCGATGGTATTTTTATTGGTCACTACCTTGGTGCTCAGGGGTTGGCCGCTGTAAACCTTGCTTGGCCCATTATAGGGATCATTATCGGTTTTGGTGTTCTAGTGGGGATGGGATCTGGTAGTTTGCTATCGATTTATCGTGGTGCTGACGACAATACAAATACGCAGCAATTGATAAGCACAAGCTTTTGGCTTATCGCCATGTTGACTGTGTTTGTAATAACTATCCTTGTATTATTCGGACCGACATTACTAGAGATACAAGGTGCTTCAGGTGAACTTTTACACTCCAGTTTAGACTACTTACAGATATTGAACTGGGGGGCCGGGGTCACAATCGCAGCAGGTGCATTACCATTGCTACTAAGAAACAATGGTAAACCGGAAATTGCAACGGCTTTGCTGATTGTAGGGGCGCTCTGCAACATAGTACTCGATTATTTTATGATTGTAGAATTACGTTGGCAACTACTCGGCGCTGCACTTGCTACGCTAATTTCACAAGGGATAGTTGCACTTGGCGCGCTTTACTTTTTACTCAACTCCTGTGGAGAAAATAAGCCGAGAGGGGCACTTAACCTCTCTCTAATCTTCGAAATATTTAAGCAAGGCGCTGCAGGGTTGGTAATGTTCTTGTATTTTGGCTTTATCATTGCGTTACATAACAAGCAGTTGCTGATATTTGCCAGTGAAGTTGAGGTGGCGGCTTTCGCTGTGGTTGGTTACCTTGGCGTTATTTACTATTTTATTGCAGAAGGTGTGGCCAGTGGTGTCCAGCCGCCCATCAGTTATTATTTTGGAGCTGGCCTTTACCAGCGCATTCGCACTATGTTTAAGCTAGCGCTCAAAGTGAGCTTGGGTTTTGGTGTGGTGATGGTAACGGTGTTTTATCTATTTCCGACGTATGTACTTGGGCTCTTTAGTGAGGATTTAGCTTTGCTCAACGCGGCCGAGCGTGGTTTGCAGCTACATCTATCCACGTTATTCTTGGATGGCTTTATATTTCTTACCTCAATGTACTTTGTTGCGGTTGGCAAAGGCGGTAAAGCCTTGGCTATTTCGCTTGGAAACATGTTGGTGCAATTGCCGTTTTTATACGTATTACCTTTTTGGTTTGGTGTTGATGGGGTGTGGCTTGCGGTACCTATTTCAAACATCACGTTAACTGTTATTATCATCCCTCTGCTTTGGCGTGATTTATATCAGTTAAAGCATGCAGATATGGAAGCTACGTCAGGTGATAAGCAGTGCGCTTAATACTGAGGCGCTTATTTTAAGCGCCTTCTTGGCGTTATCTTTGCCGTACGTAGTAATTTTTTACCACGCAATCTAAATATCTCACAGCATTCACATGTTTAAATTTAAGCGGCTCATTTAGTGTTCCGAATAAAGGTGTTCCACCACCTAAAATAGTTGGAATAGTTGTGATTATTAGCTCATCAATGAGATCTTGTTGTAGAAAGCTTTGTATGGTTTTTCCGCCATCAATGTAAAGGGTTTTAAAGCCCTGCTGAGCAAGTTGTTCGACGATATCTGTCAGTTCACCTTGCACAAGCGATACCTTATCCGCAAAGACTTTTGGTACCTCTTTAAGTGTATTACTCAATACAAAAACAGGTTTGTTGTATGGCCATTCGCAATCAAACCCTTGGATTGTCTCAAAGGTATTTCGCCCCATGATGATGGCATCTACACGGGCCATAAAATCGGCGAACCCCAAGTCTAAACCTTCAGGGTTAGGTAATTCGTGTAGCCAGTCTAAGCGGTTATTTTTATCCGTGATAAAGCCGTCGAGGCTTGCCCCAATATAGACGATATTTGCCATTTTATACTCCGGTTGAACCCTATACCATTTCAAGATAAAATAAATTCTACACTGTAGAATTTATTTTATCTTAGCGAGAGTAAACAATGAGTGTCAAGGATAAAAAGCGTGGCCGACCGCTAGCGGAAGATGAAGCACTAAGTCAGGAGCGGATCATACAAACAGCCAAATTGCAGATGAAGGAAAGTAGAAAAGTGCCTAGTATTCGAGCGTTGGCGAGCTGCCTAAATGTCGATGCAATGGCTATTTATCACTACTTTAAAAACAAACAGGCTCTGCTCGAGGCTTTGACTTGCTCTTTAGTCGATGAAATCTATGAACCTAGCTGCGCTGAAAAGTGGCAAACAGAACTACAACAGCTCAGTGCAAGTTATTTACAGCTACTCGACGACTATCCAGGATTGCTAACTGTGCTACTGTCAATGGACTCTGTAGGTCCAGCTCAAGTATTTCAAACTCGATTTGAGGAGATCACTCAATCGCTTGATTTACAAGGAAAGGCACAACAAGATGCGATTAACTTACTGGTTGATTATCTACATGGTTTTGCACTTGCTATGGAGTGTAACCCAGATAGAGAAGCGTTGGATGCCTCGATGACAAGCGGTGCAATTGCACTAATTTGTAAAGCGATTGAAGCTTAATTGTCATTGCGTTGTGGTGTTGTAAAGGGGCATTACAACACACATAGGCACACTACCTGTTAGGGAAGCTTGAGATAACGATTGGGAGTGGTGCCGATTATTTCTTTAAAATCTCTTATAAGATGGGACTGATCGGTATAGTCCAACTGAGCCACAATGTCTGCCATTGTGCTCGTATCGGATTCAAGCATTGCAAGCGCTTGGTGCAGGCGATACTTCCGAATTAGCCATTTGGGACTAAAGCCGATGTAATGTTGGCAGAGCCTTTGTATTTTTCGTATTGGCATGTCGCATTGTTCGGCCAGTTGCTCAACCGTAAAAATATCGCTGCGATCTTGTAAGGTGTTGAGAATATCTTCAGCCATAGCTGCACCTATGCTTAAGGGGGGTGTCAATGGCATTAAAAACTGTGATAGTACTTTTACCCGCTCTGCATCATCATTCGCCATCGTTAATGGAGCAATAAGTGAGCTCGACGGTACATCGCAGAGAGACTCCAAAGAAAAGGTTTTGTCTATACATGTCAAAGGGGTGATATCAAATTGCTCCACTAGGGCACCGACCCTAAATTTAACCCCCAAGATCTGTCCTTTTCCGCGCATTGTGTAATCGTATACTTTGCTTACAGGGCCAATAATTTTTATTTCATCGGTACTTTGCAGCAAATGAAAGTTGGGATCTGGTAAGTTTCTTTGTGTATGAGTTTTATTATCCGGCAAACACCAGTCGACAAACCAAAACTGCTCTATAAGACCTACTAACTCTGTAGATGGGAAATACCGTCTGAGCTGGTAATTTGGAGCGCTTTGTTGTTGATGGAGTATACCGTTAATTTGGCTATGGTTAGATTTCATCGCTGCCTTGTTATGGATAGAGCTCTTCGTGTGTTGTCGCGTTTTTACAATACCAATTTTAAATGGCGTGCTAGATTTAAAACAAGCTGCATAAAACTGCAGAGCAAGGTCAAACTTTTCCACTATAAAATTAAGGGATAAACGATGCAACTAACTGGTGTGTATGAAATTATCAATTGGCAAGAAACCACAGAAAAACAATTTGATGATGGCGCTAAACTCTCAAAAGCCGTGGTGAGCCTCAGTTATGAAGGCGAGATTGAAGGCAGTAGCGAAGTTTATTATCTACTTCATTACACCGAAGCAGGAGATGTTGAATTTAATGGCTTTGAGGCTGTAACAGGTTGTTTTTCTGGACAACAAGGTAAAATTGTATTGATGCACAGCGGCCGTTTTAAGCACGGGAAAGCACAGAGCAATTTTACCGTGGTACAAAGCGACGTTGACAATATCGCTGTGGGTGACAAAGGATCATTTGAGTCAACTGAAGGCAAAAAAGCAAACTACCAAATAACACATAACTGATAGCTTCAATGTTATTGCGCTAGGCTAAGTAGCGGTGTCTTCTCATGTCTAGCGTGTACAGCGCATCAACTAACTCAGCAAAGTGACTAATGACGACATCTGCTTGCTCTGCGTAGTGAGGTTTGTCATTGGGGGCAAACAAGCATGACGGCATATTGGCGTTATGTGCCGCCTCTATATCGTAGAGGTAATCGCCAACATAAACACATTGATAAGGTGGCACTTGCCAGGTCTGAGCAACTTGCAGCAGTGCGGCAGGGTCTGGTTTGGCTGGCGCGTCATCCCTCGTTAAAATCAATGGGATTGGCAACCCCGCTGTTTTAAGCTTCAATCGCGCCGCTTTTGCAAAGTTTCGGGTCACAACGGCTAGTGGAATTCCCATTCTCGAAAGTTGTGCAATACACTCCTTAACTCCAGGAATAACATCACAGTGCTGTGCATCACACAACTCATGCTGGTGGACGATGTTCATAGCTTCTTCACGCATGTAAGGTGAAGGTAATGCACTGATAAAGCTGAGTAAGTCTTCTCCCACCGGACAGCCTATTTGTGCCCGAATAAGTGAAAAATCGAGTTCAGATGTCACTAGGGTGCCATCTAGGTCAAAAATGATGCCTTTAACCGGTATCCTATCCATTTTTAATATCCTTTGGTTTCGCATATGTACTGCGTAGCCCTACTTAAAGGTAGGTACGTAATTGAAGTTTGTAAAGATCAAGGCGATGGAGTTTTGCTTTTGCGAGATAAGTGGCTCACCGATGAAAACAGTGAGCCACTTTTTAAGCCTGACAAGTGCTTTATGCGAGTTTGCGTAGTAGCCCTTGCGTGTTTTGTTTCATGGTGTTCGACACCATAAAGTAACCAATCACGGCAACGAACGCTGCGCCTGTGGCTGGCCCTAACAGCCAAATATAAGGGTGAAAGCGACCATCCACATCAAACGTTTGAACTTGGATCACAAAAAGTGCAATATCACTGACCACAGCAGCCACCAGCCCTGCCAATCCGCCAAGTAATAAAAACTCATAAAGCGTGGCGAGCTTTATTAAACGACCTTTAGCACCGAGCGTACGTAAAATAACGATTTCCTGCATACGTTCGGCAAGGCTTGCCTGAACCTGAGAAATTAGTACCAAAGAGCCACTGATAAGTACAATACTCAGTACAAAGCTAATCGCCAATGAGACTTGAGAAATCATCGACTGTGCCTGTTTAAGCTGGCTCTGAATATCTATCATGCTAATTGTTGGATACGCTTTCAAGAATTGACTAATCACCTTAGTGTCGGTTGTTTCAAGCTTCGCGGCAGTAAAGTAAGTCACTGGGAATTGGCCGGCGATTTTATCATTAAATATCATCACAAAATTAGGCTTCAGCGACCCCCAGTTGACACTACGTAAACTCGTCACTTTAGCTTCAAGTGTTTGACTATTGATTAGGAAGCTAAGCGTATCACCCACTTTTATTCCTACTCGCTCTGCAAGCCCCTGAGCAACGGAAACTTGAAGCGCATCAGAGTCATCAAACCACTTGCCATCGACTACTTCATTGCCCGCTGGCAATTCATCTAACCAAGTAAGATTGAGCTCACGCCCTACCCCATCACGAGCATCTTCGTCTTTTTCTTCACCTTCTTGCAGTGAGACTCGGCGTGCAAACTCTTCACCATTTAACGCGTTGACACGACCCAAAAATACGGGATAAAAATGTTCATGTTTGATGCCACTTTCATCGAGTTTGCTTTGCATTGGCTGAATTTCTTGTTCCGTGATGTTGATAAAAAACGCATTGGGCGCGTCTTCTGGCACTTGCATCTGCCAATCTGAGATCATGTCATTTTTTAGCACCACTAAAAACAACATTAATTTGATAGCAAGGGCAAAGCTAATGAGCTGTACCGCATTTGCATTAGCACGCTTTTGTAGCGTAGCAATGGCAAGAGACCAACTTGAGCCTGGGCTCAACCCCAGTTTCCTACCCGCTGAAAATAAGAGTCGTGAGATCACGTACAACACGACCATCAGTAGCAAGGTTGCGCCGAATAAAATCGCGGTGATCTTAATGTCACGACTAAATAACCACATCAATCCAAAGATAGTTAAAACTGAGAGTGCCATATGAATTCGACTAATCGCGATGGTATCTCCAAGGTTGCGTCTTAGGACGCGTAGCGGCGGGATATCAAACAAATCTAATAGTGGTTTCAGTGAAAACATCATAGCGCACACCACACCCACGGCAATGCTCAGCAGCCAAGGCCTAAACCCTGCTTCTGGCAAAGCTGTATCCATAAAGTTAATTAGGTAAGAGGCACCAACATTTTGCAGTCCATAACCAATGACGAGACCAACCACAACAGAGAAAAAGGTCACTAAAGAGAGATGTAAAAGATAAATTCGGCGAATAGTTTTGCGGCTACCGCCGAGCGTTTTCATCATGGCGACGGGGTCATATTGACGTTCACAATAGCGCTTTGCAGATACCGCCATCGCCACAGCAGCAAGCATGATCCCAAAAAGCCCAGCAAGGAGCAAAAAGCTCTCTGAGCGAGCTAAGTTTTCACCTAAAGGTGATTGTCTGTCTTTTATTCCCTGCCAAGATTGATTGCTTTTGAGTTGCGGCTTGAGCCAAGTGTAATACTCTCCCAATTGTTGCTCTGAGCCCGAAAATAGTAGGCGATAAAATACCCGACTACCGGGTTGAATGGCTTTAGTCACCGGAATATCATCATAATTGATGAGAACGCGTTTGTTACCCGCCAGCGAAAAGAAAGGCGCATCAGGCTCGTTAATGAGCACCTTACTCACGGTAAATTGCCCTGCCCCTATTTCTACTTCATCACCAATTTTTAGGCCTAGTGAGTAAAAGAGGCCTTCGCTAAGCCATACATTGCCCTTCTTTGGGGCAGCTTGTATTTGGTAATTCTCGCCCTCTAAGCTGTCTCTTAAAGTAAGCTTGCCTCTAAGCGGGTATGTCTCTGTTACGGCTTTTAATGAGCCAAGTATTAACTCATCGTTGGCAAATAACATAGAGTCAAAGTAAACTTGCTTGGCGGTATTTAAGCCAAATTCTCGTGCTGTGGTTAATACTCTGTCGTCAAAATCATGGTTGCTTGAAAGCCGCCTATCAGCAGCGATAAAATCAGCGGACTTTTGTTCTATGTTCAACCGGATCCGCTCAGTAATGGAAGACAAGCTAAACACAGTCAATACTGCAAGCGCAATTGCAGCTAAAATGATGGTTAGCTCGCCTCGTCTAAACTCCCTAGAGAATAAAGTAAGTGCTAACTTAAACCACATTGACTGCTGCTCCTTGTTTTATTACTTCTAGTTTCCCAGCTTCAATATGAATAATGCGGTCACACTGTTGGGCGAGTTGCTCATCATGAGTAACGAGCACTAAAGTGGTGCCATTCTCTTTGTTTAGGTCAAACAGTAAACGTTCGATAAGATGGCCGTTTTTACTGTCTAAATTGGCCGATGGTTCATCGGCGAATAAGATTTTGGGTTTGCCAACAAAAGCTCGGGCTATGGCCACTCGTTGCTGTTCGCCACCCGAAAGTTGTGAAGGATAGTGCGTTAGACGATGAGACAAGCCAACCTTTTCTAATAACTCTGTAGCTTGATTTTTTGCACCTTTGTCCCCAGCTAATTCAGCAGGAAGCATCACATTTTCAAGTGCCGTTAAGCTTTGCACTAGCATAAATGACTGAAATACAAAGCCGACTTTTTCTGCTCGCAGCTGAGCTCGAGCTTCTTCGTCCATTTTTTGTAATGATTCGCCATCTAAATGAACTTCTCCTTTGGATGCGATATCTAAGCCGGCAAGTAAACTAAGTAAGGTTGACTTACCAGAGCCAGAAGCGCCAACGATAGCCACGGACTCTCCTGACTTGACAGTGAAATCGATATCACTAAGGATAGTGAGATTACCTTCAACGGTAGAGACCTGTTTAGTAAGGCCTTTTACTTGGATCATATTTAACTGAGAAAGCACTGACATGAAGTACTATTTCCTAAAGTTGTTGTTCATACTTGTTATTGTAATGACGCCGTTAAGCGCAAATGCCAAGCAAAAACTCATGATAGTTGGTGATAGCTTAAGCGCCGCTTATGGCCTGAAACAAGATGATGGTTGGGTTAAATTGTTACAAAATAAATACGAAACAGAACAAAACCCGATCGAAATTATCAATGTTAGCGTGAGCGGTCAAACAACTGGTAATGCTGTAGCAAAAATAAGTCAGCAATTGAAAACGATTTCGCCTACTCATGTATTAATCGAATTGGGTGGTAATGATGGCTTGCGCGGCTTTCCTATAAAAAGGTTGAAGGCAAATCTCACACAACTAGTGCAATCTAGCCAACAAGTAGGTGCTAACGTTGCCGTAATGGAAATACAAATTCCTCCGAACTTAGGTCCTCGTTATACCAGTATGTTTACCGAAAGCTACCAACAAGTAACTGAGCAAACCAATAGCTATCTTATGCCTTACTTTATGCTAGAAGTGGCGGACAAACCGGAATTAATGCAAAGCGATAACCTACACCCAAATAAAGAAGCACAACCCCTTATTCGTGACTTTATGTACGAAGAAATCAATAAATGGCTAGCAAAATAAGTATATATCGCACAAAAAAACCCGCTAAGATCGCGGGTTTTGGTGTGTTTTAGTTTGAAACTTGAACGTATAGCAACTACTTGAAGTTTGCGATGCTTGTTTTAGTCGCATCCACCGTTTTCCAAGCATATGATTGGCCAACTACACCATAAGGCACGCCGCCGAGAGACCAGTTTGGGTTAGAAAAATAGTCATACTGTGTTGCGCTACCAAATACATGTGGATAAGCCATGATACTTGCGAAATTGTCTTGAACACCGTGGCCCATACCATCAACGTAAACACCACCGCTGGTATCACCTTGCTTACGAGAGTGTGTAAGGCCTTGGTTGTGACCAAGTTCATGAACAAATGTTGTTGCACCACAATCGATACCTGTAATGCTGAACATGCGGTTGTTCATACTTGAATATAAATTACCATTGCTACCTTGACCTACCCAAGCTAGACCACATGTAATGTAGTTACCATTGCGCTCACCTGTACCAAGTACAGCAACCATATCTGCACGCCAAGTGTTGCGTAGGTTAGCTACATAATTACTGTTAGTAATGCTGTTTAACCATGCACTGGTTGGAGTAATATTATGATTACCTAGATTTTCGGTACCAGCAAGACGTAGCTGCAAGTCGATACCATTTTGGCTGTAAACTTGATTTGTAAATGCAATCAGCTGATTGATTTTAGTATTAATGTTTGATGTAGCTGCTGCTGATTGATCAGTATAAAGAATACCGATATCAATGGTGACTGCTGATGCACTTGCAGATAGTGCGAGCGCTGTTGCCAGCGACGCTGCCTTTACTGTTGTATTCATTGTTTTTCCTTTCTTTTAATTAACGTTACTTTTGGGTTGAAAAATATCTTCCTTCACAGAAACTGAGTGATGTTCTGTTTCATCATGGCTATCATGTGGATGCAGTTCTTCTTCTTTATGGGAGCGGTAAAGGTCTCGCTTTGCCGCAATCCAACCATATTGGTCTTTTGATTCAAATACATAGTTGCCACTTGGTGCCGTGAGCTGGCCATATACGGCGTCTTTGCCCACAGTTAAAACGGTAGTATGGAAGCGACCATCAGCACCAGTTACTTTACCGAATACGCTTTTGTCGCCGTTTCCCGCCAGAGATATACCAGTCACCTCTGCTACAAATGACTCTTGTGTTTGCGGAATAAGCAATTCAAAGTTGTCGCCACCTTCTAATTTTCTGAGTGTCGGTAAATCAAATTCAATATAAGCTTCATTGTTTAGGTCCTGTGGTAAAACCTTTGCGGCTGAAAGCACTGCTTTTGCTTGCGTCGATACTTTATTCACAGCGTAAAAGTCGTTGCTTTTTTGTATTGGCGGTGCCGCTGCGATGACAGCTTGCTTAGGAGCAAGCTCGAGGGTATCAAGCGTAGGCCTTGTCTTAAGCTCATCTTCCGAGTTGTTTGAAACTTGAATTATATTTGCATATGGGAACTGAGCTTCTGGCATCATTTTCCAAAAAGCTACTCCAATAAAACCAACAAGTAATGCAACAATGAACCATCGCATAATTCACCACGAATACGTTAATAAGTGGTGAAATACTATTCATGATGAGGGTTTATGATCAACTTTTAATTTACTAAAAGTTTTCATTTTGATTTGCTAAAGTTAAATATCTTCATGATATACATATATAAATTACATTAACAAATCTTTACAATGTAGTGTGATTAAGTG
>NZ_JAKEVK010000065.1:0-29391 GCF_022398435.1 Pseudoalteromonas sp. Isolate6
CTGGTAGATATTGCACTCACCTTATTTGTCCTTGTTCTTGTTCTACTCGTATCTAGGGGGATCCAAAAACGCATCGCTACGCCAATTGAAGAACTTTCCTCACTACTGCAGGACGTTTCCAAAAATCATAATTATAGTGCCAGAGCGCCAGGTAGTAATATCTCAGAATTAAATGTACTGGCCAATAACTTAAATATTATGCTTGCGCGCACCGAAAACCAACTTGAGCGTCATAAAGCCGATAAGCAAGAAATAAAACAACTAAATCAGAGCTTAGAAGAAAAAGTGAATCAGCGCACGATTGCGCTACGAGAAGCCAATCAAGAATTACTAAACGCTTTAGAGCGAATGCATCAATACCAAAACCAAATCATTGAGAACGAAAAAATGGCCTCGCTGGGGCAAATGGTCGCAGGCGTTGCCCACGAGGTAAATACACCTATAGGTTTAGGGATCACAGGCTCAACATTGTTAAGAGATAAATTATCTGACATTAGAGAGGCTTTTCAAAATAAATCATTAACCTCAAAACAACTAGAGCGTTTTGTTAGTGATGGTATCGAAAATCTTGATCTCATCTACCGAAACCTAAATCGAGCAGCAGAGCTTGTTTCAAGCTTTAAACGACTGGCGGTAAGCCAAGATCTTGAAGTTAACTCTAAAATTGATTTATCGAACTTGATTACGGAAGTCGTTGCTTCAATGCGTGCAGACCTAGCGGCCAAAAACCCCGAAGTTACTATTGATTGCGACACAGGACTTGCAATTAATAGCAAAGCAGGCCCCTTACAGCAAGTTTTAGAACAATTGATTACAAACTCCCTGCTTCATGCTTTTAAAGATCAGATAAATAACACAATTTTTATTGCAGTCAGACAAAGCCTCGACCAACTCGTAATAGAATATACAGATAACGGCATGGGTGTGCCTAAAGCCATTAAAAAACGTATTTTTGACCCGTTCGTGACAACTCGACGCGGTGAAGGAGGCAGTGGCCTTGGTATGCATCTAGTCTATAATTTGGTTACTCAAGCACTTGGGGGCTCAATCACTTTGGATGAGGAGTTTAGCCAAGGCGCTAAGTTTATTATCACTCTCCCACTCTCAGGGAGCTTGTAATGAAACTAACGAGCTTAGCCTTGTTGCTTATTTTTATGCCTTTTATCGTTAATGCAAAATCACCGGATCAGGTTCGTTCAGCGTTTCTCTATCAAATGGCTAAATTTATCGAGTTTCCAGAAGAAGAAACAAAAAATAGCATTCAGTTTTGCTTTTATTCCATGGACTCAGGACCCGCATCTAACCTAAAAAGCGCAACAAATCTAAGCATTCGAAACAAGCCTATAGAGTTGCTTGAAGCGAAAAAAACATGGACTTACAGGGAACTTTCCAGCGCTTGTGATATCACATACATTGATGAAACAAATGAAACTGATATACTGTCCGCTTGGACCGATACAATAGAGTCAAACATGTTGACCGTGGGCGAAAGTATTGAGTTTTTAGAAAGAGGCGGGATTGCTTCTTTGGTCCAAGAAGGGAGCAAAATTCGACTGTATATAAATAAGCAAGCACTAGAAAAACAGTACTTCATCGTGCGCTCAAGGCTGCTTGCCGTATCCAAGTTTCATCCCAACTGATTTTACTTGTTAACAATTGGATAAGCTCCTATAATCGTAAATATTCGGATTTATTATATAAGTCCGGACACATTGTAAATTATATATTCCGAAAAGGTTAATTAATAATGCAAACGCCAGTCATTCTAATTGTAGAGGATGAAGACGTAACTCGACTGAACCTCGTTAGTTTATTTGAAGCGGAAGGTTACAAAGTAATCGAAGCCATTGATGGCGACGATATGCATGACAAGCTGACATCGAATGATGATGTAAACCTTGTAATCATGGATATCAACCTTCCTGGTAAAAATGGTTTAATCTTGGCACGTGAACTACGCCAGAAGAAAAACATCGGCCTTATTTTCTTAACAGGTCGTGACAATGATGTTGACCGCATTCTAGGTCTTGAGATTGGTGCTGATGATTACATCACAAAACCATTCAATCCACGTGAACTAACGATCCGTGCTCGCAACCTTATTTCTCGTACTGGCACTTCAGCAGAAGAGTCAACAATAGATAGCAACGGCGTTATTACTTTTAATGGTTGGGAATTAGATGAGAACAGTCGTTGTTTAACATCTCCAACTGGCGATTCAAAGCGCCTACCTAAAGGTGAATATCGTGCACTTCGTCTAATGTTAGATTCTCCAGGTCGTATTTTCAGCCGTGAACAACTTATCAAGCATATGACAGGCCGTGAACTTCGCGCGAATGACCGTACTGTTGACGTTACTATCCGTCGCATTCGTAAGCATTTCGAAACAGACAATAACACGCCAGAATTGATCAGCACAATTCACGGTGAAGGTTATCGTTTCATCGGTAAAATCGACGCTCAATAATCTCTTTTACTGATCTTCAGCGAGTTTTGCAATTAATGGATGAAGGGCCTTTTGCCCTTCTTCTATTTTTGCCTCTAACTCAGATATCCAATCCAACAGTATCTCTTTCTCTTTTCCATCTGACTCTAATTCCATTTTCTTTGCTTGTAATTGAGCTAATTGCAATCCTACTGAGCCAGCAGCCCCTTTAACTTTGTGCGCAACCGCAGCATATTCCTCGATATCAGTTTGAGCAACGGCGACTCTAAGCTCTTCGCAATATTTTGGGTTAAGTTTGGCAAATAAATCACAGCTTCTTTGGAACGCAGCAGCCCCCATCGACTCTACAAAATCGCAAATCGTCTCGATATCTAAATCCGCGTATTCAGGTTGAGAAAGCGCATCACGGATATCGATACTTTGCTTATTCTTCTGAGCTTCAATACCAAATAACTCCGCAAGCATCTTATCAAGTTTTGTTGTGTTTATAGGCTTGGCTAAGGCACCTTGGACATTAATCCCTTCTAGCTCTTGTTCAGCGCTTCTCACATTGGCAGTTAGAGCAACAATGGGTAGGTGATCAAAGTGGCTATCCGCTCTTACTTGGCGTGCGACTACGTCGCCATTAATATCTGGTAGCTGCATATCCAATAGAATAAGGTCTAAGTCATCCTCTGTCTCAACAAACGAGAGTGCATCCTCACCGGTTTCGGCCCAAATTACCTCGTGCCCTCTTTGCTCTAACAAGTTCGTTGCAATTTCTGCGTTAAGTGGTACATCTTCAACAAGCAAGATGTAGAGGCTTCTCCCTGCGTAGCTTTGTTCCTTTGGAGCTGTGCACAGCTGTAGCGGGATCTCAACATCAAAGCGACTACCTTTGCCTTGTTGACTTTGTACTGCAATCGTACCTTTCATGGCTTGAACTAGCGCCTTGGTTACTGCGAGTCCAATCCCGGAACCAATCGCATTACTTCCTGACGCATCAGGGGCTTTATAATACATCTCAAAAATTCGTTCTAGTTGTTCCACGGGTATCCCCATTCCCGTATCAATAACGCTAATTGTGAGCCAAGGACCATCCTCTCTATTCTCGCGACGGCATTCCAACGTTACATTGCCTCTGTGGGTAAATTTCACCGCATTATTAATTAAATTCCATAAAATCTGGCGAAGACGCGTAGGGTCAAGCAAAGCATAGACATCCAACAAGCCTGACCGATTTATCGTAAACTCCAGTCCTTTTTGATCGGCAATTAAACCTGCAAAGTTTACAACATCATTAATAAAGTCCGACACATTAATACTGTCGGTGGCAATATCTAGTTGTTCGCGGTCAATCTTATCGAGGTCAATAATGTCGTTAAAAATATTGCCAAGCGTCTCTGCACTTGAAAATACAGTATTACACCAGCTTTTTTGTTGAGCCGTTAGCTCAGTATCTAACATCATGCGTGTTAAACCGACAATGCCATTAAGTGGAGTACGTAATTCATGGCTTAAGGTAGCAATGAACTTACCTTTATCCTTATATGCCGTTTCCAGAGCTTGTTCAGCTTCTTTACGGCTAGTAATATCACGACCAAACGCCAATAGACCAATATACTCTCCATTATCATTAATAAATGGCAGTTTACGCATTTCAAACCATCGAGGCTCGCCTTCAACGGGGTATTCAACATCGAGAGTTAGGGGTTGTTGTGTCTTCGAAACCTGCTGATCCGTTTCAAGTACTTTAGGCAAATATTGGGTGGAGTAAATTTGCTCCACAGACTTGCCAATTAGCTCTTCACTGCTCTTCCCCATCACCATTTCAAACATTTTATTACAGCCCGCGAATACGCCGTTTTCATCACGGTAATAAAATAAGTCTGGTGAGGAGTCAACAATACTGCGTAATAACATTCCTTGTTGTGCTAACTCTAGCTGCGTCTTTTTACGTTCAGCGATTTCTTTTCTTAATTCATCAATCGCTCGGTGTTTGGCATGCAGGGCTATCTTTCGTTCATCAATTTCACTGTTTAAGCGATTAATGTTGTCCTTTAACGTTTGATTCAGCATTTTTTCCTGTTGGGTTGCAGAGTCTAGGTATGCTTTAGAAGAGTGAACCTCTCGCATCGCTGCGACTGAAATCATAATTAAGGCAGGAGAAATTACTGCGGTTAAGAAAAATAGCGCAGCAATATTTACAAGGTCAACTACGCCTAAGGCGACATAATAAAACATGCAAGATAGAATAACTGCAACAAAGAGCGTAAACGCATAAGCGATGGCGAATGCCCGCTTGTTACCATATTTCTCTACCAAGTTTGATAAAATTCGAGCCCACGAGCCAAACGAATTTTCTGTCATATTAATACTTCACCATTGTTAAACACTTGTCAGGCAAGTTTATGTGCTACCGCTTGAGCCTGTTAGAATTGCTTTTCAAGCCCTCAAAGTAAATATTATACAAAAGCCCTAGTAATAAGCGAGTATAGAAATTGCGGAGCCTCAACATTCACTCTATTACATGCACACTAAGCAAAGCGGTAGACAACAGTAATGAGACTCTGTATCTCTAAATGCACAAATCCGCTAATTTAGCGTGGATAGATTTAAGCGCACCATCCCAACTTAATCGGATTTCGTGTAATATGCCCGTTTTTTATGTTGTGAGAAAAGAGAGCGTCGATGCAAAATAACATGCCAGACATTGCGCACAGTGCTAGTGCGTTACAAACAGGAACTTTAGACTGGGTAGGCATGGGTAATATAGAGCTACCTTTAGTATTAGAAAGTAAAGGCCTAAATCAAGTTACTGTTACAGCCAAAGCCGATGCATTTGTTAATTTGCAAAAAGAAGACGCTAAAGGCATTCATATGTCACGCCTTTTTCTTGCTCTTGACACTCTTTCTTGTGAGCAAGTACTTACACCAAAAACTTTAAAACAGTTGTTAGATAACTTTTTAAGTACGCATAGCGACTTAAGTACAGGCGCAAAAGTTACACTGCAGTTTGAGTTGCCAATCAGGCGCCCTTCACTTTTAAGTAAAAAGATGGGGTGGAAATCGTACCCAATTACCCTTGATGCAACTTTGATAAATGGTAGTTACAAACTCGAGCTAGCGCTTGACGTTGCTTACTCGTCGACTTGCCCCTGTTCAGCAGCTCTGTCTCGTCAACTTATCCAAAACGCTTTTCAGCAAGCTTTTGATGGTAAACAATTAGATTTCCATAGCGTACATGACTGGCTAGGTAGCACAGAAGGTATCGTTGCAACACCTCATTCCCAGCGCTCAATTGCAAATATAAAAGTTAAGCTTACTAATAATAGTACTGAGTTTGAGATTTTAGATCTGATCGAGTTGGTTGAAAATGAGCTAAAAACTCCAGTTCAAGCCGCAGTTAAACGAGAAGATGAACAAGAATTTGCGCGCCTCAACGGCCAAAACCTAATGTTTTGTGAAGATGCTGCGAGGAAGTTAAAAGCATTACTAAACCAGCAAACTTATTTAGATTTCTACGTGAAAATCAACCATTACGAATCTCTTCACGCCCATGATGCTGTGGCTTATGCCGTGAAAGGAGTTGAAGACGGCTACCGCGTTTAATTATAGCAATTGGTATTAGGTCCGCTCAGTTAACTACAATTATTAATCAGAGCTAAATAGCTCTGATTAGCCTCCCCCATAAACAACCCTGTCGGTACTGTATTACTTTCAATCGCCTATTCAACGGTGAGCACTGTTTAATTTTCGAATAAACTGCTCAACAAGTACCTCTTGGTTTTCTAAAGCCTGCTCTGTGTTTCTCATCGTTTCATGCGTTTTACGCGCGCTTTTCATAGATTCATCCGCAAGACCTGAAATTGTCACAGCATTAGCATTTAGCTCATTAGAAACACTCGACATCTCTTCTGCCGATGTCGCAATTTGATAGTTCAACCCTGATATTTCATTTACAATTGTATTGATTGTTTCAAGGCTCGCTTTAGTGCCCTCAGCCTTTACAACACATTCCGAAGAGCGCTCTACTCCACTTTGAATAGCTGAGACAGCTCTTTCTGCTCGTTGCCTCAGATCGGCAATAATGCTATTAATTTCGGCTGTCGAATCTTGCGTCCTTTGCGCAAGCGCTCTTACCTCATCAGCAACAACCGCAAACCCCCTACCCTGCTCACCAGCCCGTGCAGCCTCTATAGCGGCATTTAATGCGAGTAAATTAGTTTGCTCGGAGATCCCACGGATCACGTCGACAACCCCTTCAATGTTAACTGTTTGCGTATTAAGATCTTCTATATCTTTTTGCGTGCGCGATAGCTCTTCCGATAAGGCATAATTATTCTCCATATTGTCATCAACGGCTTTGTTGCCTTTAACAACGGACTCAAGCGCAGCTTCGGATTGCTGCGCTGCATTGTTAGTATTAGAAGCTATTTCACCAATCGACACTGACATCTGATTAATAGCCGTTGCTAAAGAGCCGGTTTGCGCTTGCTGTCGATTTAAAATATCAGAACTCGTTTTGCATTCTTGCATCGTTTTGGTTGCGTACTCAGAAACTGTGGCACTAGCATCTTTAACACGCCCAAGCACAGCCCGAAGCTCAGATTCTCTAGCGAGTAAAGCAAGCTCAATAGATGCAACATCATTAACCTTATTAAGATACACTTTTTGCATCAGAGGGTTATTGTATACCTTCTTTGCTTTTTCACTGAGAGACCGCACTGGAGCAAGGCGAGAGTAAGTAGTAAATAAAACAACAAGAGTAAGCAGTGTTTCAGCGAGGTAATTCCAAGGTGGTGATAAAGTTGAAATCAGCATGGTTAAGGCATAGAAAACAAGGATTATTGCCATCATTTGAGCTGACAAAGACCAAGAGGCTCGAGTAAATTTACTTGGTGACACACCGTTATTTAAATCAGTGTAGATTTCCTCTGCACGGTTAACGACCTCCCGGCTTGGCTTTGTCCTCACCGATTGATATTCGACAGTCTTACCTGCAGCATCTTTAATAGGAGTGACAAAAGCATTCACCCAATATTGATCGCCATTCTTGCAGCGGTTTTTAACCATTCCCATCCAAGGTTTGCCCGCTTCGATATAATCCCATAAGTTCTTGAAAGCGGCTTTAGGCATTGTTGGGTGCCGAACGATATTATGGGGCTTCCCCTCTAATTCACTAAGTGAAAACCCTGCAACCTCACAAAACTGTGAATTTGCATACTTTATCTGACCTTTTACATTTGTCGTTGAAAGTAGATTGTAAGAACTTGGATAATCGTACTCTTTTCCTGTGTGATCAGCTCTACCTTTTGCCATAGCTCGCTCTCGATTAAAAAGGGCAATAAATTATTACTTTCCTAAAAATCGTAAGAAATTTCACTGGAAGGCCGGATTGAAGCATAGTGAAACATGATTTGATACCAACTTACTTAGTTAATTGCTCTATTTTGAAGAAGCAAGTACTAAGACAAGTTTGTATGAATATTTAACGAACAACAGAAAGTTAATATAAAAGCTAGCAGAGTTCTGAGCTTAAACAACTAAGAGAAGCAGAAATGAATATGATGAGAATAGAAAATGAAAAGTGAGTGGCGTCCCCTAGGGGATTCGAACCCCTGTTACCGCCGTGAAAGGGCGGTGTCCTAGGCCTCTAGACGAAGGGGACACAGATGTGTCACTAGGACTTTATTTAGCTGTTTATACTCTTGCTAACCGAGTTACCTACCAAAGTAAGTGGCGTCCCCTAGGGGATTCGAACCCCTGTTACCGCCGTGAAAGGGCGGTGTCCTAGGCCTCTAGACGAGACGAAGGGGACACAGATGTGTCACTAGGACTTTATTTAGCTGTTTATACTCTTGCTAACCGAGTTACCTACCAAAGTAAGTGGCGTCCCCTAGGGGATTCGAACCCCTGTTACCGCCGTGAAAGGGCGGTGTCCTAGGCCTCTAGACGAAGGGGACACAGATGTGTCACTAGGACTTTATTTAGCTGTTTATTCTCTTGCTAACCGAGTTACCTACCAAAGTAAGTGGCGTCCCCTAGGGGATTCGAACCCCTGTTACCGCCGTGAAAGGGCGGTGTCCTAGGCCTCTAGACGAAGGGGACACAGATGTGTCACTAGAACTTTATTTAGCTGTTTATTCTCTTGCTAACCGAGTTACCTACCAAAGTAAGTGGCGTCCCCTAGGGGATTCGAACCCCTGTTACCGCCGTGAAAGGGCGGTGTCCTAGGCCTCTAGACGAAGGGGACGCAGAAATTGTTTTGCAAATCATTGATTTGCAGTTTCTGCGTTAGATGAGACCGAGCCTGCGAGGCAAATGGCCTTATCAAAAACAGAAAGTTTTTCTGTGTCACTAGGACTTTATTTAGCTGTTTATTCTCTTGCTAACCGAGTTACCTACCAAAGTAAGTGGCGTCCCCTAGGGGATTCGAACCCCTGTTACCGCCGTGAAAGGGCGGTGTCCTAGGCCTCTAGACGAAGGGGACACAATAATAAACAACTTCGCACTCGAGGCGTTGCCATTTGAATTATGTACTAGGACATATGCACTAACGATAAATTGGTGGAGCTAGACGGGATCGAACCGTCGACCTCTTGCATGCCATGCAAGCGCTCTCCCAGCTGAGCTATAGCCCCATAATAGTCAGACCTGAACTGCTAGCCTGTATCGCTGAGTGCGGGGCGCATTCTATGCAGCAGCAAAAATAAAGTCAACAACTTTTATGAAAGTTTTTTCTAACTGATTCATTTTAAATCAAGAAGCGTAGAATATAACCAAACGCCTCCCGTTTGCAAGCCTAACACCTTGAATTGGATTATTTATTACACAATTTAAAACGCATAGTTATCGCACCTCAGCCTTTTTGTTTTAAATCCAATTAGGTCAGAGTGATTTATGGCTCTTTTCTTTTTCTGCATGTTATCCAATCCCGCGTTATAGCATGCAAAGCTCAGCAACTTATTTTCCCCAAAATAAGGTGGCTTTTGGATCAAACATACAAGACCACTCTCTCCCTTCTATAATGAAGAACTTAAAGCGTTGAGCATAAAAACATCACACAGTATAGTTTTTTAAAGTTAAGTGTTGACTCTTTTCAAACTAAACCTATAATACCGCCCCACAACGGCAGACGTTGTAATACAAGTTGGGTTGTTAGCTCAGTTGGGAGAGCATCGCCCTTACAAGGCGAGGGTCACTGGTTCAAGTCCAGTACAACCCACCATAACTCTGTTCAAGAGTATAAATTGAAACACAATTTGGGTTGTTAGCTCAGTTGGGAGAGCATCGCCCTTACAAGGCGAGGGTCACTGGTTCAAGTCCAGTACAACCCACCACTTCTACTCTTAGATTAGAATTGGACATTAAACTCGATTCAAGAGTATAAATTGAAACACAATTTGGGTTGTTAGCTCAGTTGGGAGAGCATCGCCCTTACAAGGCGAGGGTCACTGGTTCAAGTCCAGTACAACCCACCATTTTATTCTATTAGATAGAGTGGTCGATGCAAAGCATCGCACTAAGCCTGAACAAGGCAAGGTTCACTGGTTCAAGTCCAGTACAACCCACCACTTCTACTCTTAGATTAGAATTGGGCATTAAACTCGATTCAAGAGTATAAATTGAAACACAATTTGGGTTGTTAGCTCAGTTGGGAGAGCATCGCCCTTACAAGGCGAGGGTCACTGGTTCAAGTCCAGTACAACCCACCACTTCTACTCTTAGGTTAGAATTGGACAGTAAACTCGATTCAAGAGTATAAATTGAAACACAATTTGGGTTGTTAGCTCAGTTGGGAGAGCATCGCCCTTACAAGGCGAGGGTCACTGGTTCAAGTCCAGTACAACCCACCACTTCTTTTCTTAGATTAGAATTGGACAGTAAACTCGATTCAAGAGTATAAATTGAAACACAATTTGGGTTGTTAGCTCAGTTGGGAGAGCATCGCCCTTACAAGGCGAGGGTCACTGGTTCAAGTCCAGTACAACCCACCACTTTATTTTCTAGATAGAGTGGCCTATGCCTAAACAAGGCTAAGATCTCAGATTCAAATCCAGTATAAGAAACCACTTCACTTTCAGTACAATCGTTATTACTTTTTACATACTCAAAAACCACATCAAACTGAATAAACTTAAACCTGCCATAAAGTCCATAGAAACAACCTCGTTTTTCTCATTTATTAACTAATTAGTTACTCTTCTCAGCCTCCCAAATTTTTGTTATACCCTTAACTATTTTGCCGCTAACCTCAGTAAATAGTTGGAATAAGCTAAATAGACTAACCTACTAAAAATGAGTTAATTTTTGTTTTCAAAACTACACCTAAGTACTAGACTAGAAGCAAAGCCATTGCCTAAAAATTGTTTCTATGTCAGCTCCATCTATTCAAAATGCCAAAATGTTAATCGTTGAAGATCAACCATTAGCATTGAGCTATATGAAACAATCTTTAGAACAGTTAGATTTCAGAAATTTAAAATTTGCAGAGAGTGCAGACAGTGCAAAAGAGCTTTGTACCATCAATAAGTTTGATCTCATCGTATGCTCTTTTGGTTTAGCAAAAAAGCAAAATGGCTATCAATTTTATGAAGAATTACGCTCCAAACAGTTAATTCGCTCAAGTACCGCTTTTATTTTTATTTCTTCTGAAACTAGCCCCGAGTTAGTCCATAGTATTATCGAACTCCAGCCCGATGACTTTTTAGTTAAGCCCTTTTCAATAAAAGAACTACAAAACCGTATAGAACGAGTTTTAAAGCGTAAACAGGCATTAAGACACATAAACTTGCTTGTAGACGATAAAAACTACTCAAAGGCCTTAAAAGCGCTAGATTTAGAACTAGATAACAAAGATCATAACTACACTTCCCTACTTCTAAAGCTAAAAGGAGAACTTCTACTCAGGCTCAATCAATTAGAGGAAGCAAAGTCTTTTTACAAATCGGTTTTGGCTCTGCAAAAGTTTACCTGGGCAAAGCTAGGCTTGGTCGAGGCGCTCATTACCAACAATGAAGATGTTATCGCTCAAAAGATGTTGAAAACTTTAATAGAGCGACCGGAAACTCGTCTTCCCGCGCTCGATTTATTGAGCAAACTCGAAATAAAGCTTAACCAATATGAGAATGCCCAACAATTGTTAGAGCAAGCAATTGAAATGGCGCCCAGAAATATAAATAGACAACAGTCACTTGGTCGAGTTGCGCAAATCAATCACGACTATGAGGCCAGCTATAAAGCACATAAAGATATAGCAAGTTTCGCGCGTTACTCGATCCATGACAAACCAGAGGTATATTTGAATGCAGCACGCGCTGGGATAGACTTTGCTCTGAGTACCGATCAATCAGACCAAGTCACTCGTCTCACAAGGCAAACGCAACAATACTTGAGTGATTTAAAACAGCAATTTCCAAATGCACAAACCCAAGCGCAAATCGATGTACTCAACGCCCGTGTCCATTATCTAAAAGATGAGCATAAAAAAGCGAAACAACTGCTCGAACAATTAGAAGATGAGCCCGTTATTCGCTCGGTAGATTCCACTTTAGACAAAGCAAAAGCACTACATGAAGTGGGATTAAACCACAAGGCTCAAGAGCTGTTTAGCCAAGTAATTGCACACTGTGAGCGCCACAACTCAAGCGCAGATCCCGTCACAATGCACTATCTATATCAGCAACAGCAAGAGAAAAAAGAGATCACCATGGGTCCTAGAGAGCTAAATAACCATGCGGTTACTCAGTTTAACAAAGGTCATTATGAAACCGCTTTAGAGGCATTCACTCAAGCGTTTAGAATTATGCCTAAAAACTCAGGGATAGCACTGAATTTGCTACAATGTATGAGTGATAGTTGCGCTAAGTCAGGGAGTACTTTTAATTCCAATTTAGCAAAGCGGTGTACTACCTTGCTAAATCAGTCTGAGTTGGACAGTGAACAGCAGATCCGCTTCGGTAAACTCAAAGCGAAACTAAGTGAAATGAAACTCGACTTTGAGTAATCGATTATTTTATCGCAATTGGGCTATTTCTTTTCCATTGCAAGAGCATTAACGCAATAACGCAGTCCACTTGGCTCAGGGCCATCAGGGAATACGTGACCTAAGTGGCTATCACACACGTTACAAGTGATTTCAACGCGCGTCATTCCATGGCTCTTATCGCTATGATAAGCCACCGCTTCCACTGCTGCAGGCTGTGTAAACGAGGGCCAACCAGAGCCACTATCAAACTTTTCTTCAGCATCAAATAACAACTCGCCACAGCATACGCAGTAGTATTTACCAGGTTCAAAAAGCTGACAACTTTGTGAACTAAACGGTCGCTCAGTCCCCTTTTTCCTAGTGATTATATAAGCTTCTGGAGCAAGTTCTGATTGCCATTGCTGGTCCGACTTTTCAACTCTGCGAGGAGCAACAGGATTACCATTTCTGGCAAAGTTTAGTATATCTAACCACTTTAACATCTCAATTCTCTCTCTTGTTTACTTCTGTCTTTTGCTCTTCAACAGGAAGTGGCCAATCACCAAAAAAGCAACTTAGATAGCGGCTTTTAATTAAATATAAAAGTACCCAACTCACCAACACAATTTGTACGGCAATATAAGGAGAAAAACTATAATGGGTTTTCCCAGCTTGCAGGATCAACCACGCTAAATCGAGTACCGCTGTTAATATAAGTGGCAAACGCATATAACGCCAGACGGCAGCGAGCTTTGGAGAGCTTGTTGGCCGCCTAAGAGAAAACACAACGGTTGGTATGAGCGCGATACAAGCGATCCCTGTCGCGACAAAAAAGTGAAACTTAGACTCAAAGAATAGTGACATCAAATCCAAGTCTGGGCGTCTTGCAAGCGCAGAAAACACCCAAATAAGTAG
Organism: Pseudoalteromonas sp. Isolate6; assembly: GCF_022398435.1. Taxonomy (NCBI): domain Bacteria; kingdom Pseudomonadati; phylum Pseudomonadota; class Gammaproteobacteria; order Alteromonadales; family Pseudoalteromonadaceae; genus Pseudoalteromonas; species Pseudoalteromonas sp. Isolate6. Next base: position 13,311 of record NZ_JAKEVK010000065.1, read on the forward strand.
CGGGCGGAGCAACACGACCAGCGCTAAATTAAAAGCGATTGGCGTACGATAAACGCCATATTTATCCCAGTATTCAGGGCCGTATCGTGTTACTGATTTCATTTTACTACTCGTATTTGTTTAACAGTGCGATCAGCGCCTCTTCATCAAACACCTCAACACCTAACTCCTGTGCCTTAGTGAGCTTAGAGCCTGCTTTTTCGCCGGCATAAACCGCATCTGTATTTTTCGACACGCTACCTGCGACCTTAGCGCCAAGTGCTTGCAACCTCGCTTTAGCATCGTTGCGGTTCAGTTGGCTCAAGGTTCCAGTCAACACATAAGTTAGCCCAGCTAAAGGTTGTGCATCCTCTGACGGTGCAGCCACATCTTGCCAAGTTACACCCACTTCAATCAATGCAGTTACCACTTCTTGATTGTGCTGCTCGGCAAAAAAGCTATGAATATGCTGCGCAACAACAACACCAACATCACTTACTTGCTGTAGAGTATCAATGGAGGCGGCCATCACTTTTTCAAGCGTCAGGAAGTGATTTGCCAAGTTTTGTGCTGTCGCTTCCCCAACTTCTCTTATTCCAAGCGAATACAAAAATTTAGCTAACGTTGTTTGCTTTGCTTCTTCAAGCGCCGCAACCAAGTTTTTAGCAGACTTAGGCCCCATACGTTCAAGAGACTCAAAATGACCCTGCTTTAGAATAAACAGATCGGCAGGGGTTTTGATAAGCCCTCGCTCAACTAACTGCTCAACTATTTTGTCGCCAAGACCATCTATGTCGAGGGCCTTTCTCGATGCAAAGTGCTTAATTGCTTCTTTACGTTGTGCACGGCACACTAAACCGCCAGTACAACGCGCAACCGCTTCTCCTTCAACGCGTTCAACATGAGAATCACACACCGGGCAGGTATCTGGAAACTCAATCTCTTTGGCTTCATCTGGGCGCCTATCTAACACGACCTGAGTTACCTGAGGGATCACATCCCCAGCTCGGCGTACAATAACGGTATCACCAATCTTTACACCTAAACGCGCAATTTCATCACCATTATGAAGCGTGGCATTCGATACCGTAACACCACCAACAAAAACAGGCTCTAAACGTGCAACGGGCGTGATAGCCCCAGTACGGCCGACCTGAAACTCAACATCAAGCAGCTGAGTGATCTCTTCTTGTGCAGGGAACTTAAATGCAATCGCCCAGCGCGGCGCGCGAGCAACAAAACCAAGCTGCTCTTGCTGCGCTTTATCATTCACTTTGATCACAACGCCGTCAATTTCATAGGGAAGCTCAGCACGGCGCGTCATGATATCTTGATAATAAGCCAAAGCTTGCTGCGCATTATCGACAAGCTTTGTCTCAGGGCTCATTGGCAAGCCCCAACCTTGTAATTGCTGTAGCTGCGCATAATGTTCGTTGGCCAGCTCACCGCCTTCAACCAAGCCCATAGAATAAGCATAAAACATCAACGGACGCTTAGCGGTAATTTTCGAGTCTAATTGGCGCAGACTTCCCGCTGCCGCATTTCTTAGGTTTGCAAAGGTCTTATCACCTTTCGCTTGTGCCGTTTCATTTAGCTTAATGAAACCCGCAGTATCCATAAAGACTTCACCACGCACTTCTACTTCATGCGGAATATGTTCTCCACGTAGTTTCAGCGGAATATTGCGAATGGTTTTGACATTCTCAGTGATGTTTTCCCCAACTTGACCGTCTCCCCTTGTCGCCGCTTGAACCAGTACACCATCGCGATACAAAATAGATACGGCCAAGCCATCTAACTTTGGTTCACAGCAAAAAGTAACATCTTTACTTGTCAGTAGGCGCTCTTTTAAACGGCGATTAAATGCCGTAAATTCACTCTCGTCGAAGGCATTATCAAGCGACAACATAGGTACTCTGTGTGTTACTTGCTCAAACTTGCTAAGCGCTTCACCACCCACTTTCTGCGATGGGGAATCAGGACTTTGTAACTCAGGATGCTGCTGCTCAAGCGTCATCAACTGGCGCATCACACGATCATATTCCGCATCAGGCACACTTGGGTTATCTAAAACATAATATTGGTAATTGTAATCTTCGAGTTGCTGCCTAAGGGCTGCAACTTGGCTTTCAATGTTGTCTGACATTTAAACCTCTAAACGTAAAAAGCCACCAGCGAATGCCAGTGGCTTAAAAATGACTCTAAGTAGCGATTAAGCGGCGAATTCACGCACTTTTTCAACATAACCACGCACGGCTTCAACCGTTAACGGTTCGCGGTCTTTATCAAGTACAGTTGCGCCAAACTCTTCAGCTAGTTTTTTCGATGCACTGTGAAGCATATTAAATGCAGCCAAGTTATCGCCTTCACAAGGTAAGGTCATAAATAGGCTAATGCCAGCGGTGCTAAATTGCTCCATGTTATCGATATCAAACGTACCTGGGTTGTACATGTTTACCAATCTAAATAACACAGGACCGTTTCCAGACGGCTCTAAATGGCGATTAAAGAAGCCCTCATCAGAATATTTAAATCCAAGGCTTAACACGGCAGGCAATAGCCTTGAACCAGCCATTTTCAGGCCTTCAGGCATGTCAACATGAAGAATAATAAAGTCTTGTGGCTCTATTGCTTTCTTTTCAGGCTCAGCCTCTTCAGATCCACTGCTCTCGGTTTGCACCTCAGTTTCAGGCTCTTCCGTCGCTATAATGCCCTCAGTCGCAGGCTCATCATCCACCGCACTAAAGGTCATCTCTCCAATTTCAGGTTCGTCAGGCTCTTTATCGTGATTCGGCGTTTGCTCTTTGAGTTCATTGGGCTCCTTTTTTGAAGCTTTATCGCTGTTCTTCTTACGAACAGACCAAAGTCCATGTATGAGTAACCCGCCTATGACCAACGCACTGATCACGATTAATGCCCATCTTAACTCTGTGGCCATTGCTCACCTTTTTTGTTGTTATGCCTGTGCCATTTGCACCGCTTGTTCTATATCTACGGCAACCATGCGCGATACCCCGGGTTCTGCCATGGTTACCCCCGTCAGTCTACCCGCCATTTCCATAGCGACCTTATTATGACTGATATAAATAAATTGCACTGTTTGCGACATTTCTTCAACCAAACGACAAAATCGTCCTACGTTTGCGTCATCAAGCGGTGCATCTACTTCATCCAGCATACAGAATGGGGCTGGATTAAGCCTGAATATTGAGAACACCAATGATAATGCGGTCAGCGCTTTTTCTCCACCACTTAACAGATGAATTGTCGAGTTTTTCTTACCAGGCGGCCTTGCCATGATAGAAACACCACTTTCAAGCAGGTCATCGCTAGTCAATTCCAGGTACGCATTTCCCCCGCCAAACACTTTAGGAAATAACTCGGCTAAATCTTCATTCACTTGATTAAAGGTGGCACTGAAGCGGGTTTTGGTCTCTTTATCAATTTTTCTGATCACCGCTTCTAACGTTTCTAACGCATTAGTGAGATCGTCCAGCTGTGTATCTAAATAGGTTTTGCGCGCCTTCGCTTCTTCAAACTCTTCAATTGCGGCTAAGTTCACAGCCCCTAACTTACCAAGATCATTACTCACTCGACTCAAATTAGCTTGATACTGACCCAAGTTTGCATCCTCAGGTAATTGTGCCAGCTCCGCTTTTAGTGTCCGACCAAGCTCCTGTAAGGGTTCAAGTGCCGCTTGTGCTTTAATCATCAAGCTTTGCTCTTCAAGTTTCACTTGTTGCAAAGACTCATTGAGTTTACTCACTTCGCCTTGTGCATCTTTTAATGCCGCTTGTTTTTGGGAGAGGTTTTCCTTAGCTTGGTTGAGCGTATCCAACATCGTTTGCTTTTGCGCTTTGGCTTCTAGATGTTGGACGAGCAATAATTCTATGTCTTTATGCGCCTCCGCGAGCGGCTCTTCACAAAGCAAAATATCTGCTTGCGTTTGCTCGATGCGCTGGTTTATTTCATCGCGACGATGTTGCAAGTGTTCCAACTTAGAATTGCTGAGCTGTAGTTCACTTTCTGCCTGCTGCGATGCAAGTTTTGTAGTATGAACTAATTGCTGCGCGTCTTGTAATGCGGCGCGCCGAGATTGACTATGTTGTTTAAACTCGGCCAACTTAGCCTCGGCCAGTTGTTGTTTTTGTTGTACTTTCGCTAGCAACTCATCACGTTGTAATTGCTGTTCAGTATCAAGTTCAAGTTGTTCAATGACCTCGCTTCGTTCTTGAGCAATGGCATCAAGCTGTTCTTGAATTTTTTGTCCTTGCTCACGCCAAGCGCTCAGATTCTCATCCAGCATTTCAATTTTGGTTTTATGGCTGGCGATTGCTTGTGCTTTTTCGTGAACGCATTGCTGTGTTTCTAATAAGTCAGCTTGTGTGTCTTCAAGGGCAATACGCTTTTGTGCTACAACCTGCTCAGCCTCTTCGGCGAGTTGTTGCAAATGAGGAAGCTGAGTATGGCATGACTGCAATTGGGCATAGCGTTTTAATGCGCCACTCTCTTCATTGCTTTTCGCCTTGGCCTTAAAGTTATCCCCCACAATAATGCCACTGACCGTCACGCCGAGAAGGAATTGTTCACACGATTGAAAGTCTGTAGATTCAGCACATAATTTTATTTTAGTTAAAAAGCTGGGGAACAGTCCTGAGCTTATTTTTGTCGCGACGGAATCAACGGGAACTTCGAGTTCAATGGGCCATAGCGTATTCATTTCGCTTTGCTCAACGACTAAATGCGTCAACCCAAGCAGTGCCGCTTCCACGCATTCTTCATACCCTGACTCAACAACAAGTTGCGATAACATAGTCGCAGCAGAAGCCTCCGACGCTTCATCTGCCCAGCGTGATAACGCTTTTATTTCAGATTGCACTTCTTGTAGCGCCTGAAGCGCTTTTTGAGCATGAGTCTGCGCCTGTAAGATTTCTTCTTTATTGGTTTGCTCTTGGCCTTGCAACTTACCAGCTTGGCTTTGTAATTTGGCCATCGCTTGAACTAGCTGATGATGTGCATCCTGAGCTTCAATCAAGTCACTTTCCAACATAGATGCGTGATGCGTATCAGCCTGTTCCAGCAGCTCAGCCTGACGCTTATCTACGTGCAGTTTAGCTTGCTGTTGTTGCGCTAATTGGCTTGCCCCTTGCTGTACCTGAGCATGTATTTGTTGGTACTGCTTCTGTGCGCCACTATACTGCGCTTCTAACTGAGCCAGCTCTGTGTCACTTTGCTCATTTGTGAGTTGAATTTCTTCCAGTTGCAATAGCGCAATTTCAAGTCGTTCAGAAACTTCAGCGACTTTTTCTGCGCTGCTCGCCACATACTCGGCTTGCTCGTCTTGCGCCTCAATTACTTCTTGCTGTTGTGATTTCAGTATTTGAGACTGCTCAATTAGCAGACGCTTTTTATCTGTTAGATTGACTTTCTGTTGCTCAAGCGTTGCCAACTGGGTTTCAATTCGGTGCACGCTATGTTGTGCTTGCTCATAGCCATCATTGAAATGCTTAATTTCATGTTCTAGCGTTGCCAAAATGCTGTCATGGCCACTGTGAGCTTCATTAAAAAATGCTAATTTCTCATTGAGTTTGGCAATTTCTTTGGCTTTGATTGCCTGCTTTTGCTCAAGGCTTTGCCATTTTAAAATTGCTATCCACGACTTTAGGTCTCGCTCTTGCGACTTTAAAGACTTATATTCGCTCGCCTGTTGTGCTTGAAGTGCCAGTTTATCTAGCTGACTCTGTAGCTCTTGCCTAACATCGAGCAAACGCTCCATGTTTTCGCGGGTACTCTTGATGCGAGTTTGGGTTTCTCGTCGACGCTCTTTATATTTTGAAATTCCGGCGGCTTCTTCTAAAAAAACTCTTAACTCTTGCGGCTTACTTTCAATCAAGCGCGAGATCATTCCTTGCTCAATGATTGCGTAACTGCGAGGACCTAGGCCAGTACCTAAAAAGATATCTGTGATATCGCGCTTACGGCACTTACTACCATTTAAAAAATAAAGAGATTGGCCATCGCGCGTTACTAAGCGCTTAATGGCAATTTGATTACGATCTGCAAACGTGCCGGGCAACCGGCCTTGAGTATTATCAAAAATCAGTTCTACAGAAGCTTGCGAGATAGGTTTACGTTTGGTTGAACCATTAAAAATAACGTCTGTCATGGCATCGCCACGGAGGTTTTTCGCAGAGCTTTCTCCCAGCACCCAGCGAACCGCATCAATAACATTAGACTTACCACAGCCGTTTGGCCCAACCACACATGTCATCTGGTCAGGAAACGGGATCTTGGTTGGCTCTACGAAAGATTTAAAGCCGGCCAGTTTGATGCTACTCAGTCGCATAGCTTATTATTGTTGTTCGCGGTTACTTTTGAGAATAAGACAATTCATTAGTAAGATCTATGCGTTAGCAATGACAGCGTTTAATATTATCCAGAATGATCCCAGTAGCCATCGCCACATTTAATGACTCAGCACCACCAAACGCAGGAATAGTCACCTTTTTATTGATGTGAGCCGCTATGGTATCGCTAATACCATGAGACTCGCTGCCCATTACCAACACGGCATTACGACTAAATTGACACTGATGCACACTTTCACCACCAAGGAATGCACCATAGCACTCGCCTTGATATTGCTTTAAAAAGGCCTCAAGATCGGTTCTCACCACATTAACACGCACAAATGAGCCCATGGTGGCACTGATCACTTTAGGGTTAAATTGATCGGCGCAGTTTTCGCTCACCACAAGCTGCGTCAATCCATACCAATCAGCAAGACGAATAATGGTACCGAGATTACCTGGGTCTGAGACTCCATCTAATGCTAACACTAACCCAGCAGTATTAATTTCTTCTGCCGGCGGCATTGCAACGACCGCTATCGCTGCATTATTTGACACTAAAGTGCTCACCTTACTCAGCACTTCCTCTTCTGCTTCGACACAGGCAATATTAACGAGTTTGGATTTATACTTTGTCATGAACTCATTGGTCGCGAACAGCTGTTCAACGGCCAACCCAGCATCAACTAACTCAATCACATTCTTCTCGCCTTGTACCAAATACAGGCCATGTTGTTTGCGATATTTTTTTTGCCCTAAAGCACGAAGTAGTTTTTGTTGATTCTTGGAGATCATGTGCACCTCAAAAGTTGGATTTATCATTATACCTGTTCAGTATCAGATAAAAAGCGTTTCCACGAGGCATTAAGCTAAGAAATTATGTTATCTTGTGCCGAATGACACACAAGGCATAGAGGTAATCATGTCACCTGAGCTAACGCTTATTTTACTCAATTTTATTCTCCTTTTTGTGGCCTACGTATTCGTTTACCCAAAGTTAAAAGAGAAAAGCCTCGCCAGTATCAGCAAACAAGATTTATTGGTTACTGCGGTTTCTTTAGTCGTGTCTGGAAGTTTGTACTATGGCAAGGGTATCGAATTTTCGTTAGTGTTTTTTGAGAGTAACTGGGTGGTGTTTACGATTGTCGCATTTAGCGTGATTGAAATCCCATTTCTACTGTGGTTTAAGCGTCGCTATAACATGAAGTTTGGAGAGTAATAGAGAGGTAACTACGCCTCTCTATTCGCTTATCACTCAGCTCGCTTTTCGCGACCGAGTAACGCCATTGCGGCTTCTTTCACATCTTTTTGCTCATAAAGCACTTGATAGATCTGCTCAGTGATAGGCATTTCAATACCAGTGCGTTTGGCAAGTAGATAAACTTCTTTGGTATTACGATAGCCTTCAACCACTTGACCAATACTCGACATCGCCTCATCGACCGACTTTCCCGAGCCAAGCGCAAGACCAAAGCGGCGATTACGCGACTGGTTATCCGTACAAGTGAGAATCAGATCACCAAGCCCTGCCATACCCATAAAGGTTTCAGAGCGCGCGCCTAACGCACACCCTAAACGACAAAGTTCAGCGAGTCCTCGGGTGATAAGCGCCGTTCTGGCATTCGCACCAAAACCAAAGCCGTCAGACATGCCCGCGCCAATTGCGATAACGTTTTTAACTGCGCCACCGAGCTGAATACCAATAAAGTCTTCGTTGCTATAGACCCGAAACGAGCGGCCGCAATGTAACAGCTCTGCGAGCTCTTCACGAAATTTTGCACAAACCGAAGACACAGAAATAGCAGTGGGTAATCCCGCGGCCATTTCTTTTGCAAAAGTAGGTCCACTTAGCACCGCCAGCGGCACATCGTCACCTAACACATCCAGTGCAACTTCTTGCAATAGTCGCCCAGTATTTGGTTCAAGCCCCTTGGTTGCCCAAGCTACTTTTGCATTCTCAAGTAGCATAGGTTTAATCTTCTTCAAGGTGTCTGCAAACGCGTGACTTGGCACAACCACCAAAATACGCTCGCTAGACTTAACAGCCGTTTCTAAATCGGCCTCAAGTTCAAGCGTGTTTGGAAACTGGATGTCAGGAAGATAACGTTGGTTTTTGCGCTCAGCTGCTAGCGCCTCAACGTGTTCGCTATTGCGTCCCCACAGTGTCACTTGATGACCATTTCGGGCGAAACAAATAGCAAGGGCGGTGCCATAAGACCCCGCCCCTAATACAGTTACAGCTGATTTTGCTGTACTCATCAATTATGCGTCAGCAGTTTGCTCAGGCTGTGCTTGAGCCGCACGTTGCTGCATATACTGAGCGAATAATGCGTCAAAGTTAACTGGCGCAAGGTTTAACTGCGGGAAAGTACCACGGTTAACTAGACTAGCTACCGCTTCACGCGCATAAGGGAATAGGATGTTAGGGCAGAATGCGCCTAGCATGTGTGCCATTTGCATTTCTTCAAGATCTGCAATGGCAAAGATACCAGCTTGTTGGATTTCACATAGGAATGCAGTTTCTTCACCAATCGTTGCCGTTACTGTTAGTGCTAGAACAACTTCAAATACGTTTTCATCAAGCTTTGCTGAACGCGTGTCCATGTCTAGCTTAACTTCTGGTGTCCACTCTTTCTGGAAGATACCTGGTGAGTTTGGCGTTTCAAACGATACATCTTTAGTGTAGATACGTTGAATGTTGAACTGAGCGCCTTCTTGTTGTTGTTCTGCTGCTTGGTTTTGTTCTGCCATGATAATTTCCTAAATTCTGTTGTGATCCTGCTAAATTCTTAGCAGTCATTATAAAAAGTAAGCTGAGCTAAAGCTCAATCAATCTTATGCTTGTAATAGCTTATCGAGTTCGCCTTGCGCTTCAAGCGCCATCATATCGTCGCAACCACCAATATGGCGCTCAGCGATAAAGATTTGTGGAACGGTATAGCTACCGTTGGCTTTTTCGATCATCTCGTCACGAAGCTCAGGCTGTGCGCCAATATCATACTCTGTGTATGTGACACCTTTTGCATCTAATAATGCTTTTGCGCGATGACAAAATGGACAATAGTCTTTGGTATAAATTACGACTTGGCTCATCATAGACCTCAGTTATTTTCCGTTAGAGATTGGTAAACCCGCACTTTGCCATGCGCCAATACCACCTGATAATACGAACACTTGCCCGAATCCAGCTTTGTGCATGTTATCAGCAACAGCAGATGCCGTCATACCTGTGTTACAGACCAATATAATGGGCTTAGATTTATGTTTTTCAAGACCAGCAAAATCTTTTTGCTTGAGTTTTTCCGCACTCACCTGCTCAGAACCTGCAATGTGACCTTGGTTAAACTCTTTTGCTGCACGCATATCGAGTACCTGACCATCTTGGCGGTTAACTAGCATGGTTAGCTGCTGAGGATTAATTTGTCTAATTTTCGAAAACTTACTCTTAAACCAACTACTCACTAACATCGCGGCTAACACAACCCAAATGATGCTAAGTACCGGATGGTTACCTAAAAACGCAACGTATTGTTCCATTAATTTATCAACCAAAAATTATTAAACGATAAAGTGGCAGCAAGTATACCTGCTTTATTCTCGACAAAACAGACTTGTTCAACATGAGCAAATATCAATCTCAAAGTTGATAATTCATCACTGTGGGGCTGAATATTCATACAAAAAAAGGTATTCTACTTGTCAGCAACCAGAGCAAACTTATAGTGACGCTGCAAAGCTCGGCATTGTAGCGCTTGTTATAAGATTTCAACATCGTGCCTAATTCAGGATTTCAGGAGCGCAAATGACAGCTAAGAAAAAGCCATTGGTATTAATGATTTTAGACGGTTGGGGCTATCGCGAAGAAAGCGAGAGCAATGCTATTTTAGCAGCCAATACCCCAGTATTAGATGAACTATGGCGCTCTGCTCCGCACACCTTGATTTCAGGTTCAGGTCTTGATGTTGGTCTGCCTGATGGGCAAATGGGGAATTCCGAAGTTGGCCACGTTAACCTCGGCGCGGGGCGTGTGGTTTATCAAGACTTCACGCGGATCACTAAAGCGATTGATGATGGTGAGTTTGAGCACAACCCAGCTCTGGTTGAGAACATAGACAAAGCAGTAGCAAAAGGTAAAGCCGTTCACCTGATGGGATTATTGAGCCCAGGTGGCGTTCACAGTCATGAAGACCACATAGTTGCGGCAATTAAATTAGCAGCTGAGCGCGGTGCAACCGTTTATTTGCACGCATTTTTGGATGGCCGCGATACACCACCTCGCAGCGCACAGGCGTCAATTGAAAAAATGGAAGCTTTGATGCAGTCACTCAATTGTGGCCGACTAGCGTCTATTATTGGTCGCTACTATGCTATGGACCGTGACAATCGTTGGGACCGCGTCGAGTCTGCATACAACCTGATGGTAAGTGGCGACGCTGATTTTACTTATAGTAATGGCGTTGAAGCGCTACAAGCAGCTTACGCGCGTGATGAAAACGATGAGTTTGTTAAAGCATCGGTGATCACCGAAGAAGGGCAACCAGCCGCTACTATCAATGATGGCGATACGGTTATCTTTATGAACTTCCGTGCAGACCGAGCGCGCCAAATGACCCGTGCTTTTGTTGATGCTGACTTTAACGGCTTCGAAAAACGTAAAGCACCGGACCTAAGTGCGTTTGTTATGATGACTGAGTACGCTGCCGACATCAAAGCCCCTATCGCTTTTGCGCCTGAAGCATTGGTTAACGTGCTAGGTGAATGGCTAGCTAAGCACAACAAAACTCAGCTGCGTATTTCAGAAACGGAAAAATATGCTCATGTCACTTTCTTCTTTAGCGGCGGTCGCGAAGATCTCTTTGAAGGTGAAAAACGTGAACTCATTCCTTCTCCACAGGTTGCCACTTACGACTTACAGCCAGAGATGAACTCAGAAATGCTAACTGATAAGTTAGTTGAAGCAATTCATAGCGGTGAATTTGACGTGATTATCTGTAACTACCCAAATGGTGACATGGTTGGGCACTCTGGTGTATTCGAAGCTGCTGTAAAAGCATGTGAAGCCGTTGATAAGTGTATCGGTCGTGTTGTTGCTGCGCTAAAAGAAAGCGGTGGCGAAGCTCTTATTACCGCTGATCACGGCAATGCAGAGCAAATGCTTAACCCTAAAACAGGTCAAGCTCATACCGCTCACACCAGCGAGCCTGTACCATTTATTTATGTAGGTCGTGATGCAGAGCCACAAGCAGGAAAAGCACTAAGCGATGTTGCACCAACAATGCTGCATTTACTCGGTATGGAGCAGCCTAGCGAGATGACTGGCACTCCAATTATGCGTTTAAAATAACGGCCTGCCTGTATGCCGTTAAAAACGACATTTCACTATGCTGCACTTTTCGGTGCAGCGTTACTCATGGCAACAGCGCCCGCTGTTGCCAACGAATCTAGAACCAAACAAGACTTAAACGAAGTCCAGCAACAGCTTAAAGCTAGCCAACAAGCATTAGAAAAGCAGCGCGGTGAAATTAATCGTCACGAAACGAAGCTCAAAGCCTTTGAACTTGATATTGCCAAAAGTGCCAAAGCAATCTCACTCACAGAAGTAGGGATCAAAGAAAACCAAACTGAGCAGGCTGAACTTAAAAAGCAAGAAAGCACGCTGCTAAACGACAAGAAAAAATTTGAAAAGATCCTCGCGGCTCAGCTAAAAAGTGCCTACATGACAGGCTCTCATGATTATTCCAGAATGTTACTTAATCAAGAGCATGCCACAAAGCTAGAGCGCACCATTGCCTATTATGATTACCTAAATAAAGCACGGATTAAACAGCTCGAACAACTGAAATCTATCGGCAAAGAATTGGCACAGACTCAAGCAGAGTTAGCACGAACACAAGCACGCTTAGAAGCGCTACAAAACCATCAGAACGAACGCTTGGAAGCGCTCAAAAAGGCGCAGCAAGAACGTCAAAACCAGCTTGCAAACCTAAATAACAAACTCAGTGAAACACGCTCTGCTATCGCATATTTAAAAGAAAATGAGCAAACCTTAATCCAAACCTTAGAAGAGCTTGCCAAGGCCCAGAGAGAAGCCGAAGTACGCTTAGATGGGTTAGCCAAACTCAAAGGCAAAATGAGTTTACCGACCAGAGGCCGAATTAAGCATAAATTCGGCCAAAGCAAGCATGCTGGAATGAATTGGAAGGGTGTTCTCATTGGTGCAAAAGAAGGTGCTGAAATTGCGAGTGTCGCTCCCGGTCAAGTCGTATATGCAGATTGGTTAAACGGCTTTGGCTGGGTTATTGTGCTCGACCATGGTCATGGTTTTATGAGCCTATATGGCCACGCACAAACGCTGCTTCGCGATGTTGGCGATCAAGTTCGCAGTGGTGAAGTGATCGCTTTGGTAGGACAAAGCGGCGGACAAAGAGATTCTGGTCTATACTTTGAGATACGGCATAAGGGAAGCGCTGTAGATCCGATAAAATGGTGCAGATCCAGTTAACTGAATAACCCGTGCTGCGCCTTGATGAGGAGCAGCACATGAATAGACAAACCCGGTTTTACGCGCTTGCAGCGCGCTATGTTGCATTATTAAGCTTCCTGCTTTTGTTAAGTTTTAGCGCTTTTAGTCACGCGTCGACACAAAAGTTTTCGGCTCAAGAAATCGATGAAATCCTGTATCATATTCACACCTATTACGTTGAAGACTTGCCTCTGAGCCGTTATAACGCAGGCAACCTGTCGAGCCTTTTTGATAATTTAGATCCCTACTCTAAATACCTCAACGAGGAAGACTTGGAATCCATCTTCAGTGCAGCAAATGGACGCTACACGGGGCTTGGTATCGAAGTCGAGGAACAAGATAATTACGTGATTATTTTAGATACTCTGCCCAATTCACCTGCGGATCAAGCCGGAATAGAGAGCGGTGATAAACTCCATGCAATCAATGGGGCTAATGTCGTGGGTAAATCGATAGAAGAAGTGTCTGCCCTACTCAAAGCTGCAAATAAAAATCTCATCAATTTAGTGGTATTAAGACAAGACGAGCTGGTTGCACTTGAGCTTAAACGTCAAGAGATAGTCATCGAAAGTGTCGCTAGTAAACTCTTAAATGACGGTACCGGTTTTTTAAGCGTCAACAGCTTTAATCACCACACCTATCATGATGTAGCAAGACAAATAAACCGACTACAAGTACAGTTAGGCAGTCCATTAAAAAAGCTGGTTATTGATTTACGTGACAATCCGGGTGGCACACTTAATAGTGCAGTGGCAATCTCAGATCTTTTTTTAGATAGTGGCACAATCGTCACAACCAAAGGTCGCTTCTATGACGCCAATCAGGCGTACATTGCAAAGCGAGGAGATATTTTAAATGGTGCGCCTATTTTGGTATTAATCAATAATCGTTCCGCTTCAGCGGCCGAGATCTTAGCCGCCGCACTTAAAGATAATAAACGTGCCTTAGTCGTTGGCTTACGCTCTTATGGTAAAGGCTCGGTTCAATCCTTGATCCCGATTGGCAATGGTACTACTGCATTAAAGTTAACGACAGCGAGATACTACACACCAGCAGGTACATCAATTGAAGGTAAAGGTATAGAGCCCGATGTATATTTTACCAAACAAGCGCTTTCCCTGCTCGATAAAAGCGCTATAATCACTGGTGAAGAATCAATCAAAACAACCGGTATTGAACAGCTAGCATCGCATTGGCCAAAGGCGCTGGCGTTAGTTCAATCACAGTAAATAAAAAGCGGTCCTGTAGGGCTGTAAACTATAATAATAATTTGTGTGCTAAAAAAAATAATCGGGATAATACTGGCGTGCATGACCTTTGCAGTGCCGGCAAAACAGTTTGCCATTGTTATAGACGACATTGGCAATCACCAACGTGACTTGGAGTTACTGTCTTTACCGGGTGGGATCACTTTTTCGATCCTGCCCCACACGCCTTTTTCTCAACAATTTGCCTTTGCAGCCAGCCGCCAACAACGCGAGCTTTTATTACATGTGCCAATGCAGGCACAAGACTCGGAAAAGGCGCTTGGTCCGGGCGCATTAACCACCGATATGGAAAAATGGCAGTTGCAAATGACACTTGGCAACGCGCTGTCGACGCTGCCCCAAGTTAAAGGCGTAAACAATCACATGGGCTCAGCACTAACCGAACAAATAGAGCCAATGAAATGGACTATGGAAATATTAAAAAAGCGCGGATTATACTTTTTAGATAGTCGCACCACTAGCCACAGCCAAGCCCAATATGCAGCCAACCTTTACGGCGTGAAAAACGTCGCTCGACAGGTCTTTCTAGACAATGACATATCCACAGAGGCACTTAACGAGCAGTGGCAGCATATGCTTAAACTACTTGATAATCATGAGCATGTGATTATTATTGCACACCCATATAAGGAAACTGCCGCATTTCTTGCAACCAAGTTAGCAGAACTTGAAAGTACTGATGCCAAACTGGTTCCGGTGTCTCAACTGATTGAACAAAAATACGTACGACTTGCAGAAATTGCAGAGCAACCTGCTATTTCCGGACAATTACGACTCCAAGAATAAAGGCTAACAATGATTATCATCAGACCGTTTCAAAGCGGCGAAGAAGCCGCGCTACACAAGCTTATGTTTGACACAATACGCTCGGTAAATATACAGCATTACTCCGATAAGCAAGTTAATGCATGGGCACATAGCGATATTGCCGAGAAAGGCTGGCAAGACCGATTAAGGAGCAATCAACCCCTTGTCGCCGTGCTAAATGGTAAAATTGTTGGCTTTGCCGATATCCAAGCCGACGGTCTTATTGATCACTTTTTTTGCCATGCCGAACATCAAGGCCAAGGCATAGGTAAAGCACTTATGCTCGCACTTTTAGAACACAGCAAAACAACCAACACAACGCGCTTATTTTCCCATGTTAGCAAAACGGCTAAACCTTTCTTTGAACATTTTGGTTTCCGAGTGATAAAGGAGCAACAAGTGAGCGTTCGTGGCGAAGTGTTAACCAATTACCTAATGGAAAAGGATATGCCCGCCTGCTAGCAAGCATACGGGCTACCTTCCCTAGTCAATGGGCGCAAACTGCGTTGGTAAAGCACTAAATTGCAAAGATGGATTTAGCTTCATCCACTTTTTCTTATTAGGGATTTGGATCTTAAACTCATCATCGGTTACAAACTTGTGGGTTTTACCTGTTGCATCCACAAACTGAATTGATGCAGGTTCGGTAAATGTAAACTCTAGTTCATCAAAGCTTGGAGCAAACCAAGACAAGCTACCAGCCATCAACTCAACAAAAGCGTCCATGTCTTCTAAAAGGATGAATAAATCGCGATACATAACCTGCTGCTTAGTCAACGGCGCTATATCCGTATTGACCATAATCGCAACGGCGTCTTTTTCTTGATTGATTACTAAGTTGACTTTATCTGCGCGTGACTGCGATAAAATAGGTAAATCAATATTGCCGTCTTTATCTATGATACCGTTGGCAATGATCTTGCCATCTTGCTCCAACCAAAGTTTAACATCCTCTAACGCGATATCAGGCTGCTTCACTTCCACTGTAAATTTAGACAAGATATATTGCGACTGCGCTTTGTTGACAATTAAATCTAGAATTTGATTAATTTCTCCATATTCAACACTTCGCTCTGCTGCAAAAACAGAATTACAAAGCAAGCTCACGACAGCACCTAACATCAACAATTTTTTCATTGGGTTATCCTTTTAAT
>NZ_JAKEVK010000066.1:0-21142 GCF_022398435.1 Pseudoalteromonas sp. Isolate6
GGGTATATTAAGAAAACTGTTATTTTTATTTAATCTTGCGAAGAATAAATATTGAACTAGGGTTATAGGGCGTCACTCGACATTATTAGGGGGCCCTATGCAGGGTAATAAGCAAGTTATAACAGCGCTAAATCAAGTGCTTACGTTAGAGTTAACATCGATAAACCAGTTTTTTTTACATGCAAGAATGTACAAAAATTGGGGGCTTGAAGAGCTAAACGAGAAAGCGTATAAAAAATCTATCAAGGATATGAAGCAAGCGGATGACCTTATCGAGCGTATATTATTTCTTGAAGGGTTACCAAATCTCCAGCATTTAGAAAAGCTGCGAATAGGTGAGCATACCGAAGAGATGATGGCGTGCGATTTAGCGTTTGAACTCGATCAGTTACCGACACTACGCGATGCGATTGCGCTGTGTGAACATGAACAGGATTATGTTAGTCGAGAGCTACTTGAAGATATTCTTGAATA
The DNA here is from genome assembly GCF_022398435.1 of Pseudoalteromonas sp. Isolate6. NCBI lineage: Bacteria > Pseudomonadati > Pseudomonadota > Gammaproteobacteria > Alteromonadales > Pseudoalteromonadaceae > Pseudoalteromonas > Pseudoalteromonas sp. Isolate6. The sequence goes on from NZ_JAKEVK010000066.1 coordinate 475, forward strand.
TGAAGAGGGCTATGTGGATTGGCTCGAAACACAACACTTCTTAATCAAAAATACTGGCATTGAAAACTATCTGCAATCGCAGATTGAGGGGTAAGTTATGCAAGGCAATTCTACCATCATCGACTTACTCAACAAGCAACTTACTCTCGAGCTTTCTTCTATGGATCAATATTTGGCTCATGCCAAAATGTATGAAGATTGGGGGCTTGAGAAGCTACATCACAAGTTATCTCACGAATACGAAGAAGAGCTTGACCATGCAAAACGGATCACCGAGCGTATTTTGTTTTTGGAAGGCACACCGGATACCGCTTCTCGTGCGCCAATTCACGTCGGTGCTGACGTGAAAGAAATGCTAGAAAATGACTTGGCAGCTGAAGTTTTGGTAAAAGATCATTTGAAAAAGGTGATAGCAGCGTGCGAGCAAGCGCAAGATTATGTCACGCGAGAAATGCTTGAAACTCTGTTAGATGATACTGAAATGGATCATATTTATTGGCTTGAGCAACACATTAACTTGATCAAATTAATAGGTCTACCAAATTACATTCAGAGCCAACTTGCAAGTAGTCCAGAATGACCCAACCACCGCACCTGCCTGAAGGTGCGGTTTCTTTATGCGCCATGCGATGTTCTGTTGAGCTATAACGTGCAAGGTATTCGCTATAAAATTAAGCAATCACAATGATTTGAACTAAAGTTTAGTTATGTGTTGAGTAATTAGTAATACAATGAAAATATTATTACTGTTTTTCTACCTGTTTAGCTCGGTTTGTCTCGCAGCAAACTCCAAGCAAGTGTTTCGTATTTATCATGACGCTGATTATTCTAATTTAAATGAGTCAGCCGAAGCGATAAAAATGGGATTTTTGACCGCATTCGATGAAGTTGATAATCAAATACAGGGTTTTAATATTGAATTAGTGAGCAAAGATCATCGCGGTAATAGTAATCGTAGTTTGCTCCATTTTAAGCAATTTTTAAAAGATCCCAATGCTTTGTTAGTACTTGGAGGCGTGCATTCTCCCCCCTATATTAAATTTCGTCAGTTTATCAACGAGAATAAAGCGCTGCTGTTGGTTCCTTGGGCCGCTGGTGGACCTATTACAAGATACCCGAGTAAGGACAATTGGGTGTTTAGGCTTTCGGTAGATGACACCAAAGCGGGTAAAGTACTCATCAATTATGCAAATCAACAAGGTTGTGTTGCGCCTCATTTACTCCTTGAGGATACTGCATGGGGACGCTCCAATTACGACACATTGTTAGGAGAGTATAAAAAGGCCAAGCCCAACAATGCTTTACCCGTATCCTGGTTTAACTGGGCCACTAAGAAAAATGAGGCGCGGATGATTATCCATAATATTATTGAAAGTGAACCACAATGCATCATTTTTGTTGGCAATGCGATTGAAGGAGTTGAGTTTGTAAGAGCCATGGCGAGTATTGATGAGGCGGAGCGCCTGCCGATTATAAGTCATTGGGGAGTGACAGCGGGTAACTTTTTTGGTGTTATTGGGGATAAGCTATCTGCAGATGTCTCATTGGCGGTACTACAAAGCTGCTTTTCTTTCGAGAATAAACCGTTAGGTGAGTTTTCAGCACGAGTATTTAATAGGGCAAGACGGCTTTTTCCAACTCAGTTTGCAACGCATGGGTTCGTTCAAGCTGCACCTGGATTTATCCATGGGTATGATATTGCCAAGCTTCTTATTGCGGCGGCAAAGCAAATAAAGCTGACAGATTCGGTTGCTACTAATAGAGCCTTGTTTAAAAGTGCATTGGAGGATTTGCAGTCGCCGGTCAGCGGCCTCATAAAAACCTATCAACGACCATTTCGGGAGTGGAGTGAAGAAAATGATTCCGCTCATGAAGCACTGACAGTGCAAGATCTGTGTATGGGACAATATCAATCCAATGGCAGTATTAAACTGGTTTATAGTTACTCGGGGTCAAATTGAAAAATAAACTCACCTTGACGAGTAATCGTGCCTTTTACGCCTTTTTAGGATTAACGGCTATCATTTCACTTCTGCTCAGTGCGCTCTTCGTTGGACTAAGAGCAAATGTCATAGTTGAAGATTTGGTAAGAGAAACGAATGAGACCCAAGCTCAACTCTCGGTAAACAATTTGACACAGTACTTGGAGAGCCGAAAACAAATACTATTTGATCTATCTTCGCACCCTATTGTTGTAAATGGTGCAATGGGAACAGGCTTTTCTGCAACACAATTACGAGATTTTCTGCGCAGTTTTCAAATTATAGGCAAAGCAGAGAAACTGATGGTAATTAACGTTCTCGGTGAAGTCGTGTATGCAAACTTTGACTCTAACGAAATATTAAGGCAACAGCCTATTTGGTTGGATAAGGTGATTAATGCTGAAATTAGTAATGCGATAGATTTAACTAAAGTTGCCAACCAGCATTTTTTTACGGTAGCGGTACCTATTTACTATAACGGCTTTGCTGAAGGAGCGCTTGTTGGTGAGTTTTCGACCAGCCTTGAAACCCTACTGGCGACTTCTTTAGATTCTCAACTTCATAGCATCTCGTTAAAAGGGCAATGGCTTGAATTTTCCGATGTTGAACGTGTTGAGGATTATTTTAGTATCAAGTCATTAGCTATTGGAACAACGGGGCTTCAATTAGACTATCGTTTACGAAAAAGCTTGGTTACTGACGAAGTGCAAATATTTGTCTTGGACCTTATAGGCGCGATAACCTTTGGGTTGCTCCTGTCCTTTGGCTTGCTTTACCTGTTTGGTAAACAACTATTGTTAAACCCGTTCAAGAAACTAGAAGAGTCCAGAGCAATACTTACGCGAAGTGAAGAGCGATTTAAACTCGCAATATTTGGCAGTGACGATGGCCTTTGGGATTGGGATCTTGAACGGAATACGGTGTTTTATTCAGATAGATTTAAATCTTTGCTCGGCTTTTCTCAAGAGACACAAGCCTTATTCTCTGCACATATTTCTAGTTTATTTGATCGTGTTCATCCAGCAGATCTCACCAATTTAGAAAACTCTATAAAATTCCATATGACGGAAGAAGAGCCTTTTGGTGTCGAGTGCCGAATAAAAACGAGGCAAAACAGCTATCGCTACTTTTGGCTCAAAGGCGCGGCAGCACTTAAAGATGGAAAAGCGAAGCGAATAGTTGGATCGCTTTCAGATATAACCGATCAAAAGCTTCATCAAGAAGCGCTGAAAAAGGCAAAGGAGCAAAATGACCTACTTGCTCAAGCAATAGAATGTGCAAATGTTGGCATTACAATTGTTGATGCAACAAACCCAGAATTACCGATCGTATTTGCCAATAAAGCTTTTAAACAGATCACCGAATATGGAGATGAAATACTTGGTAAGAACTGCCGCTTTTTGCAAGGAGAGCAAAGCCAACAGCAAGCTATAGACAAAATCAGAGCTGCAATAAAAGCCCAAACATTCGTCAAAGTCGAATTGATAAACTACACCAAATCTGGGAAGGCATTTTGGAATAGTTTACAGATTTCCCCTGTGTTTAATGAACAAAACCAAATAAAAGCATTTGTTGGCATCCAACAGGATATTACCGCTGCCGTCGAGGCGAAAAAAGAGTTAGAGCAAGCAAAGCAAGCAGCCGAGCTGGGGGCGCAAGCTAAAAGTGAGTTTTTAGCGTCAATGAGTCATGAGATCCGCACGCCAATGAATGGTGTAATAGGCATGTTAAGTCTGCTTGAAGATGAACACTTGACTCAAACTCAATTACATAAAGTGAGTCTAGCAATGGGAAGTGCCAAGTCGTTGTTAAATCTTATCAACGATATATTAGACTTTTCTAAAATTGAAGCAGGCAAACTTGAGCTTGAGTCATTAGATTTCGATGTTAGGGCTTTGCTTGGCGAGTTGATTGAATCCGTTGCTTTGCAGGCGCAGAAGAAGGGACTTGAACTTATTCTTGATGTTACCCAACTTGAAAAGCCATTGGTGCAGGGGGACCCGAGCCGCATTCGACAAATCATTACCAACTTAATTAGTAATGCAATCAAGTTTACCGAGCAAGGGGAAATTATCATTCGAGCTTGGTTTAGTGAGGTAGACGATAAGCTGAGGTTTCACTGCTCAGTTGAAGACACTGGGATAGGTATACCTGAGAGCAAAGCGGATGGACTTTTTGCTAAGTTTTCTCAAGTAGATGCTTCTACCACAAGGAAATATGGTGGTACTGGTTTGGGGCTTGCCATTGTCAGGCAACTCTGTGAGTTAATGGACGGCGATATCACCGTGAGTAGTCGGTTTGGTCACGGTAGCCAATTTGAATTCTTTGTTACCTTAGTTCACGGTGACAATACTCAATTCGAAGCGACAAAAGTTGATCTGAAAGGGAGCAAAATACTCTTAGTTGACGATAATCTCGCGACCTTGACGAGCTTAGAATCTCAATTGAAGCACTGGGGGGCGGAGGTGCGTAAAGCCAGCTCAGGCATACAAGCATTATCAATGTGTGAAGCTGAATACCAGCGTGACAAAAATGTATTTGATATAGCCCTATTGGATATGACTCTTAGAGGTATGTCGGGAGAGCAGCTTGGTGCTGCGCTTAAAAACGATAAACGATTCAAAGCGATTAAGCTTATCATGATGACGCAAATGGGGACTAAGGGAGATGGCCAGTTTTACGCAGAACGTGGCTATTCGGGTTATTTTCCAAAGCCCGTGACAACCAAAGACCTCTTTGATGCATTAACCATTTTGGCTGAAGATGGCAGAGCGTTGGCTAATGCGAAGCCATTGGTTACAAGTCACTATTTGAAGCTGGTAAGAAAGGCGAATGAAACCGAATGTGCTTGGCCAAAGCCTTGTCGCATTCTATTAGTTGAAGATAATGAGGTAAACCAAATAGTTGCATTAAGTATGCTCAAAAAATTGGGGATCACAGACGTTGAAGTTGCTGAGAATGGACTTGTTGCTATCGAGCTGCTCAAATCTCATCAAGATGAGTGCCGTTTTGAACTGATCTTAATGGATTGTCAGATGCCGGAAATGGATGGTTATCGAGCAACAGAGATAATTCGAGATGGATCTATTGGGGAGACCTATCAAGAAGTAAAAATCTTGGCCATGACTGCCAACGCAATGTCTGGTGATAGGGAAAGATGCTTAAATGTAGGTATGAACGATTATCTTGCAAAACCTATTTCGGAAGCGGCATTAAGTGAGAAACTACAATACTGGCTATACAAAAGCGAATATGCATCTACAGACGGTACAGAAAAAACGACTTAATGGGTAACTGAAGCAAATTGGCAATACTTTCTATCTATGGTAGTCTTTACTGTATATAAAAACAGTTGTCTTGGTTTGTGTTGAGAAAAGAGTTACCCGCCAAATATTACTTAAGCCACTTTAGTGAGCTTAGCGATTATTTACTTAAAGTATGTCAACCGCTATTAAGTCGTGCTCAGCGTGAGCTGCTGGCTGAGCTACACCGCTTGCCTGAAGATGAATTGTGTTTGTTAGTGCGGTTTATTTCCCGCAAAACTCCTTTTCTGGATATCAATTCACTGCGCTACGAAGAGATCAATAATATTTGTGAAGTCGCGCTTTCACTAAAAGCAAAAGGGTTCCTTCGCCAAGTACAACAAGACGACTTTCAAATATTACTACATTGCTTAACTAAACCATGTTTAATTGAACTCGCTGAGCGAGAAAACGTAACTAAGACGCCAAGTAAATCGGCAAAAAAATTGCTCTGGGTAGAGCATTTGCATCATTCTATCTGTGTTGAACATGTGAATGTACAAGAATATCTATCCAAGTATCTCACGCTCTCATTTCAAGCTGATATTGACTACTTTCTATTTTTGTACTTCGGTAAGGTAGGCCTTAGCTTGGCGCAATTTTCGATGCGGGATCTTGGTGTAATGGAAACCCGGAGCGCTAACGCCGCGTATCATGCACATTTTGAACAAAGATCAGAAGCAGTGAGCGCATTTTATTATGCAAATGCACTCAGTGCGCTCAAAAACACCCATGAAGATGAGTTAGTACAGCGTGCTAGCGAAGCCATAGCGCAACAATTGCCTAAAGTCGATGGGCAATATTCAGTGACTGCGAATGCAAAGTACCTGTTAACGCTTGCCAGAAAGTTGGGGCCTGACTCAAACCACTATAGTGCCTTATTGCGTATGAGTGAACATCCACAAGCCCGTGAGATGTTGATACGACATCATTATAAACAAGGTGAAGTTGAGTTGGTGCGTGAGCAATTAGAGCGCATATTACAGGGCGAAAACGATGAAACACTGATGATCTTCGCGGAAGACTTTTACCAGCGTAAATTTAACCAAAAACGTACCTCTGTACTTACGGATATGCTGAGAAAAAGTCAACCTGCAATCCAAATTGATGAGGCCTTTAAAGGGCAAACCGAAGCCGGTGTTATTGCTTATTACAAACGTCATGGTATCAAAGCTTACCATGTTGAAAATAAAATTTGGCTGGCCTTATTTGGATTGACCTTTTGGCAGGAACTGTTTTATCACCCGAGAAGTATCGTTGCGAATGGGTTTTCTAAAACTCCGCTGGCGTTAAAAGAAAATCGCTTTTACAGCGAGTTTGAGAAAGAGATTGAGTGCCGCTTAGCGAGTTTTACAGATACTTCTGCTTGGATGAACTGGCTTCTACGCCAGATGAGCGAACATTACGGAGAACCCAATCGGTTGTTTATTTGGCACGATAGGATGCTCGACGCAATAAAAATATTGTTGTCTAACGTGTCTATTGAGGATGTTAAATCTGTTTTAAGGCTAATGTGTAGTGACTTTCATCTGATGAAATCCGGTTTTCCCGATCTGATGATAGTCGATGAAAAAGCGGGCTTAAGGTTTGAAGAAATCAAGGCGCCTGGCGATAGTCTTAGCAGAAGTCAGCTGGTTAACATTTCTAAACTCTTGCAATGCAATATTCCCGCGCGACTGCAAACCGTTGAATGGCACATTTCCAAAGAGCAACCCTATGTCGTTGTCGATATTGAAACCACTGGGGGAAGTAAGGAGTTTGATCGCATTACCGAGATCGCCATGGTAAAAGTCGTCAACGGTGAGGTCGTTGCTAAATGGCAATCGCTTATTAATCCGATGCGCCGTATCCCACAAAAAATCACTGAGTTGACAGGGATCACTCAGGCAATGGTGAGTGATGCTCCGAGGTTTTGCGAAATCGTAGAGCAAGTTGAGCAATTTAGCCAAGGTGCTATTTTTGTCGCGCATAATGTGAATTTTGATTATGGCTTTATTCGGCAGGAGTTTGCTCGTGTTGATCAAGAGTTTACTCGTGCAAAGTTATGTACTGTGCAGTTAGGCCGAAAGTTTGTACCAGGTCTGCGCTCCTATGCGCTCGGAGCATTTTGCCAAGCGATGAATGTACCTTTGGTTAATCATCACCGAGCGATGGATGATGCTTATGCTACCGCTGAAATTTTCATTCAAATAAATAAAATAAGACAGGAAAATTAGCATGTCAGCCGTTCGTTTAATGCATCAGCAGATGGGCCTATTTTGGGGGACTGGCGTGTGGCTAGGGGCACTTTGTGTATCTAAGCTACCTTGGCAAGCGTTTATTTCTGCAGTGGTGTTGTTGGTTATCAACTTATTTATATTTGCACTTTTTTGGTGGGATAAGCGAGCTTCAACACTTGCTCAATCGCGCATTCCTGAGCGTAATTTGCTACTTTTTGGGTTACTCGGGCTCAATATTATCACACCAGTGGCGATGTATACACTCAGGCATAAAACCATCAAGCCTAGCTTTAATTTTAAGCTTTTGATGGTGCTCATGATGCAGAGCATCGTGTTCGGCATGCTGTTTATTTGGTTATTTATATAGGCCCTAATAGAATTTTTTATTGATAAATTTTCTTTGTTGACTAATTATCAATAGGATAATTGGTATCAGTGAGAGAACAATAATGAACAAACTAGAGACGCTATTAAGTCAGTATGCCATGTATCATCGCAGCAAAAAGAACATTCTGACTCACTTTTTTGGGATCCCGTTAATTGTGATTGCTGTTGTCGGCATGACTTTTATCCCACTATTCGATGTGTCAGGAGCTACCATCACGCTTGCCGCGCTGATAGGGTCAGTTTTATGTTGCTACTACCTGATGTTATCCCCCACTTTCGGACTCATGATGAGCGCAGTCATACTGGCTTTTTATTTCCTTGTTCAAACGTTAAATCCACTTATCGCTAATGCTGGGATAATGACCGTACTGTTTTGGGCTGGTGTTTTCTTTGTGGGCTGGGTGTTACAGTTTATAGGGCATTATTTCGAGGGGAAAAAACCTGCGTTCGTCGATGATTTGATTGGTTTAGCAATTGGACCATTGTTTGTGCTTGTAGAGCTTTTATTTGTATTTGGGCTATTCAAAGAGCTCGAAAACAAAATAGTGAATAATGCTGGAGAGTATAAAGCATAGGCAAATAGTTGGGCTGAAATGCTATTTCTGCCCAACTATGAAGACTGTCTAAGTTGTCATGCGAGTTTCTAATTTAGAGCCTTTTATTATGGTGATATCTTGGCAGTTTAATCTTACTCGGCCACAGCGAGTTTCTAATAAAAAGGTTGCTTCTGGGTAATCTTCGCCACCGGAATCAACAAATTGCTTGCGTGCGCGGTGAACCATAATATTCATATGGTTTGTTTGTACGCCGAGTGCTTTTGCTAAGTCATCGCGATAAACCCAACCTTGAACATCCGATTCAAGGCCTGCATCTTTATCTTGGATCCGAGTTCTTGCAAGCAGTAACAGTAAGTAGTGATGACTTCTGACGCCTAAATCTAGGTGTTTATCGTCCACGCTTAACGTTAGTTGAGTATCTTCTTCGTCTTGGCTTACGTTGAACTCTAGTGCTATTGGCTTGGCAGCTTTTTGGCATTCAAGGTGCTTAGTTACAGCAATGGTTGTGGCAGAAAAAAACATCCATTGGTCATTCATCAAAGATATAATACTACCGTCAATTAAGGCTTGACGATCTGACGTATTAAGATCTTCTAAAAACCAATAGTTAAGTAACTTATCGTAGTAAATGATGTGTTTAGGATCGTCTTCATTAGGTAAAAGCAATTGGTTGGTTACTTCAATTACTTTTTGCCTGTTTGACTGAGAAACTAAATATTGACACTCGGTTTGTAAATTCGCCGCCACAAACGAGTTTTGCCCGGGTGCTGCAAAATCAATCTTATCGTTTTCGAATAGCTGATAAGGCAAATTCTTATCGAGCTTTTTGTCGTTTATCCAGATGCCATTTGTGCTCACATCTCGGATAAACCATTTGTTTTCATTGAGTTCGATAATGGCGTGATGTCTTGAAACTCCTGGCTTGTCTATCAAGGTGTCTACGCTATATTTGTAGCGACCTACCGTATGATAGCTTTTAAGATAAACTCGTTCGAGTTTCTGTTCGTCGATTAAATAAGCCATAGTTAGTTCCGTATAACTTTGATGAAAATTACATGCTTATACAAAATAGATATCACAACTCAGCAAGGCGTAAATTTCATCTATATCAATGTATAAGTGCGGTGAAGCATACAATTTTATTTCCTTCGGCTCAACGATAAAGACCCACGATGTGGGTCTCGTTGAGGGAAGAATTCACCAGTACCAAGGCACTGGTTTGGTTTAATTTGGAATTACAGTTTTTTTAGTTTGACGCAGAATCCCAAAGCTAAAACCAATTGTTTGATATTAGGGTGATAAATCCTAGCAAACATGTTTAGTCTAAGTTGTTTATATAAATTTAGCTATTACACGGCATTACACTGAGGTTACAGGAGTTTTGGGGAGTGAGACTTGAATATATTCGCGGGATAAACCATATTTTAATCAGAGAGAAAAGAAACTAGAACTCATATTTTTGCGTTTTAGCAATCTCTCTTACTTTTCCAGTTAGCTTAATGAAACGTTTACAGCCTTTACACTGGTTGCTCTTCTTATCTTTTGTTATGAATTGATTATAACAACATGAAAACCATACTGTTTAAGGGCTTTAGAAGCAGGAGTGCACAATGGGCAAGTATCGAGCATTAAAAACCGTTCAGTTGGAAGGGAAATTTCAGCTCTGTGATCACTTCGACTCTGAGCCTTTAAATATGGATAGCAGTGCGATTAAGGTGGTAACTGATTTTACCCGCAGACAGCCTCAGGTGATAGCAAAGGATGTCGATATTGATCATGCTTTATATATGATGAAAAATGGCCATGTGCGCTCAAAACTCGTTGTTGACGAAGATGATAATTTTTTAGGTGTAGTTAGCTGCCGCGATCTTACCGGTAGAAAAGCGTTAAGTGTTGCACAACGGAAGCAGGTGTCGAGAGAGGATGTATGTGTTGAAGATGTAATGGTGAGTAAAGAGGAGCTTTATGCCGTTCCATATGAAATAGTTGCTAAAAGTACGATAGGAGATGTGCTAGAAACATTACGGGCTTTAGGGTTGCAGCACGTTTTATTGGTTGACTCTGAAGGATTGAGAGGGATGATCTCAGCGAGTGACATCGCAAGAGCATTGCATATTCCAGTTAGTATCTTGCAAAAGCCAACTTCATTTAAAGAAATTTATGGGGTCGTCAGTGGCAAGGAAGATTTAGCGAATTAGGTGTTATGATGACCAGCTATGTTGCTCATAGTAGTATTTGAGAGGGCGTTCAGCGTCAGCCTAAGTTTGATAAACAGTCAGAGAACGTAAACCTGTTTTGTAATTTATTGCAGTAGATATGGTTTACGAAACCATATCTACTCAAGCATCAAAGACCTTCTTTTTGCAGGTACTTAAGTGCTCCTCTAATAGCTGCTACTTGTCCCGCAATACAGTTTTCTGGAGTTGCATTTTGACCATCAGGGTAAACTTCTGTTGTTGTTACAAAAGCGGCATTGGTCATACCCATACATAAACCTAGCGCAGTGCCATCGTAATTAATTACACCGTGCTGCTCTATATCAACACCGATTAATTGCCCATTTTCATCAGCATCTGCAATTTGGGTTACCTCAGCCACTTCTTCGATAATACGTTTTTGAAATTCAGCTTCAGGTTTCTGCGTATGCCCTACTAGATAGAAACCATCAGGTATATTCCAATTGTGATTTTCTTTACCATCTCTGGCTGCCAATGCTGGACGGAATTCAGAATTGTCAGAGTCTGTGGTTTCGTGTAAATCAATATGGCATAGCGTTTTCGCAGCTTTTTTGTCGACAAAGTTCATTGCCAATCGAGATTCTGGTGCAGGACTATCTGCGTAAAAAGAGCGGTTAGGGTCTACTGCTTCTGGATTCCAGCGGTTTATCGTTTCATAACCCCAAGGGCTCAAGCAAGGCAAGATAATGAAGTTATAAGCCCGTTCATATTGTTGTGCTTCTGATTTTGCAAAAGCAAGAGCACCATGCACACCGCTTGTTTCATAGCCATGCACGCCTCCGGTAACTAATATGATTGGTTTGTTTTGTTGCCAGTTTTTTGTCGTTAGTGCGTATAAAGAATAAGTTTGGTTGGGGTAGTCAAGCTGACCATACTCGGTTACGTCAAAGCCTTGCTTAAGCGCTTTTATTTGAGTTACGACTTCTTCAGAGTATGAGCGTTTGATTGTTTGATTTTCTAACCACAATGTCTTTTCTTGGGAAGTCCAAGGTACGCCCGGCGTACCTATTGCATATTGTCTTTGCATAATAACCTCTTTATAAATTTAGGTTATCTTACTCAACGCCCCTTTTTAAAAGCAACTTTATGAGACCTACTGCACACGGATATGTATAGAATTAAACATATCCTAAAAGTTTAAGGCTCTGCTGCTGCGCAAGATTGGGCTTGAAAGACCAAATCCTAAGTACTCCGGTTGCCAAATAAAGTTTTGTATAACTAAACCAAAGTAGTCGTTCCACAGAGATCTTTTCCACTTCTTCTGATGGAATATAGTGCTTTTGACCTAACAGGCTGTGATAAACCACGCCTTGATTGCAAATGATTACTCGACTTTGACCACTGAATATAGCCCATACCCCCATAATAATGTAAAACATGATTGCAGCTGAAAGCGTTAATTGGGCAAAAGAAATCAGGCTAATTTTTTCAGACACTATTAAGGTATCTAGGATAAGCAAGCTCAGCGCAATAATAGAAAGGGAAATGAAAAATGATAAGTTCATTCCTAGTTTTAACTCTTTCATTGTTGTTCCTATTTTTCTTCGATTGATTTTGAGAGTGTGCAAATTATTTCAACAAAATGAATCAATTGTGGAGGTCATGATCTTTTCTTATCAAATCAAACTTTATAACTGATATTTTGTTTTAAAGGTGCTTCTTTAGTCGTACTTATTAGAGCCGGTGGCCTTTGGATATAATCTACTTTGGCGATATCGAAAGTAACTTTGAAAATGTAAGGAAACTTTTTAATTGTGGAAAGTGAAGCTTGCTTATTTTCAGTCTTATACAGTCTGCTAGCCGTTGCGTAACTGAACTTGCACTTTTTTAATATGACAAACGGAAAAAGTTAGCATATGTTTAAATATTAGCGTTTTATGTTTCGTCTTGAAATATTGTAATCTTAATTTGCAGGAAAGGGTTAAGGAAGAATTATGAAATTTGAGCAGCTACTAAACCACTTTGACACGGGCATTTGTGTTGATCAGATGCAAAAAGAGGCCTTAATAGATGTCGCGTTATTGTTCATTGGTGTTGATGGCGTTATCAGTGAAAGTGAAAAACATGTGGTTAGAAAGTGGGCAAAGAGCTTACAGTGGAACTCTGCAATTGCATTAGACGATTATATCGAAGATAGCCTGTCTAAGTCGGTTGTTGCGATAAAAAATAATGATATTGAAGCTTATGTGCAGCACCGTATGAATAACATTGTTGATGAGCCTATGCGTAAACTTGCGAAAGATCTAGCGGTACGTGTTATTGAAGCTGATGGCAACGTAAAGCAAGCCGAGAAGGAAGCTTTGGCTATATTAGAGGCTGAGCTGTAATGCGTATCACCAACTAAGGCATTGTGGGTTTATGCTAAATAAGCACCACAATGCGCTTAATTCTGATTTACGTCAGCTTGCTTTGCGGCTCTAGCCTTAGCGTGATCATCTCGTTTATGCATGAGTAAACTGCTGAATTAGACGCGTTTGTTGCTCTATCTGATGAAGCAACTCTTGACTTAGAGCAAACGATTGCTCGCCATGTTCAGTGCCTTTTTCTGCCAGCTTTGTTACGCTTTCCACATTGAGGCTTATCTGCTTTACCACACCGCTTTGTTGTTCAATCGCTGCGGCAACGCTGCGGTTTAGATCGGCCAAATGCATAACATGGCTTTGAATGGTATCTAAGCTCGTACCGTTATTCTTTGCAAGGTCAACACTCTGATTGGACAGGTTATTACTCTTTTGGACAGATTCGACCGCTGAGCTAGATATGTCGTTGAGCTCTTTTAATAGCGTGGTGATTTCCTCTGTTGAAGATTGCGTTCGTTGCGCTAAAGTACGGACTTCATCTGCGACCACAGAGAAACCGCGGCCATGATCGCCCGCACGAGCAGCTTCAATCGCTGCGTTCAGTGCCAGTAAGTTGGTTTGATCGGCAATGGAGTTAATTACACTCAGCATATTTTGAATTTTGTCATTGCCAGAGACTAGGCGATTAACGGCATTGTTGACCTCCATCAGGTGCTCGTCAAGATAATGAATAGAGTCGATTACATCTTTAACTGCTGATTTCCCCAGCCCTGTTTGTTGCTCTGAGTGATTGGCAGTATCTGCGGCATGATTGACATTTTCTGACAGCTCATCAATGGTTTGTGAAAACTCTTCCATGTATACAACCATTTCTTTTGCTTCGCTGGTTTGCTGTTTAAGTAATTCAGAGACAGATCGACCGCTTTGGGTGGTGATTTTTGCATTTTCGCTGACTTGTAAGGAAACGTCATTCACTCGCCCAATAACGGCCGCAATTTTGGCTTTTTGCATTTCAAATGCCAAGCTGATATCGGTAATTCTATCGCGAGATCCACCGTAAATTATCGACATGATATCGTTATCAAAAATGGTTTTTGCTTGGTTTAATAAATGCGTATATTTTTTGTTAAATTGCAGCATTAGCCCTGTGGCGCTAAGCAGCAAAGCTAGAGGGATGAGGATTATCCAAAAACTATCAAACAGAGGCAAAATTGCAACAGATACAGTCGCCAATAACATTAAAGCAAGTGCGAGCGAATGACTATTATAGCGACGGATAGGTGCTTCTGAGTCAAGCGTCGCATAGGTTTTCTCTGCACGTTTGATTATCTCGGCAGAGGGGCAAGTTCTAACGGACTGATATTCCGAGACTTTACCTTGAGGATCTTTGATGGGTGTCACAAATGCATTAACCCAGTAGTAATCGCCATTCTTAGCTGAATTTTTTACTGGCCCCATCCAAGACTGACCACGTTGAATGGTTGACCACATATTTTTGAATGCTGCCTTTGGCATATCTGGATTACGTACCAAGTTATGAGGTTGTCCCAACATTTCATCCATACTATATCCTGCAATGTCGCAAAATGATTCATTAGCATAGGTGATACGACTGTCCAGATCCGTGGTTGAAAGCAGCACACTGTGCTTTTTTAACTTTATTTCCCTACCTGTTGTGTTTGGCATTGTTATTTATCTCGGTAGCTGACGACTGGAGAAATATAAATCTAAGACTTTATACTCAGAAGCATTTTTTACAAAATCGGGATATTAACACCGCATTTAATGACCAAGATCACGACTCCATAATTTCGTAACACCGACTTCAGCTTCATTGTGTTAAATCAACAAACTGAAAATATATTCATGTTATTGAATGTAACTAATGCCAGTACAAGTTGCTGTTCCGATCTCAGATTACTTTTTGCAGGCAAGGTGATAAACCAAGTATAAGGCGGCAGCGCGCCGCCTTATACTTTATGAGAAGAAACCAGTTTCCAGTGGCTGATGCGCTTCTAGCATCTTTTTACCGTTACACCAGACGCTATGTGGCGTGAGTGTTGCGGCATCAAGTAGTACAAGGTCGGCATCGCCTCCGACGTAAAGCTTACCTTTGTCCAAACCCAAGATGTGCGCAGGATTGGCAGTGATGGATTGCAACGCGAGCTCAATAGGTACACCAAATTGTTGCACCGCTTGTTGAAATGAACTAAGCAGTGACGACTCCGAGCCGACTTCAAACCCAACTAACTCATTTTGCACATTATATATAGGTAGACTGGCATGTCCGTCTGAGCTCATAGTGAGTTGTTGCGGATTAACGCCTTTGTCTAAACAGTATGCTAGTGCCTCAGCGGCGGCAAGCTCGCCATTAGCAAGATCATACTCAGTCGTGCTTGTAGTAAAGTCAATCGTTCCACCGGCTTTGCAAAATGCGATGCCTGCAGTTAGCAGCTCAGCATTGCGGTTCATATGCGTGGGGTAAAATTGATTGAGTGGTATTTCGGTCGACTGAGCCACCTCGTGCAGTAGCTGCAAATGCTCAACACCCGTACCCACGTGAATGGAAACTGTGCCTCGCTTCCCACTCAGTAGCCCCGCAGTTCTCGCTTCTGCGGCAACGCTTGCTAGCGCCTTGGCTGACGGCTGCGTGCCACGGTGGTCGGCAATAGCCACTTCGCCGACACCGATTATTTCGTCGATATACATAATATCGTGACGAATACTATGGCCCAAGGTCTTGATAGGTAAGTGATAAGAGCCTGTATGACAAAATGCGTTTAATCCTTCTTGTTTAAGCCCTTTGGCTTTTGCAACTAAGTCAGTATGGGTTCTGCTTACATCGTCGGTGCCAAGTGCGCC
The DNA here is from genome assembly GCF_022398435.1 of Pseudoalteromonas sp. Isolate6. Taxonomy (NCBI): domain Bacteria; kingdom Pseudomonadati; phylum Pseudomonadota; class Gammaproteobacteria; order Alteromonadales; family Pseudoalteromonadaceae; genus Pseudoalteromonas; species Pseudoalteromonas sp. Isolate6. The sequence goes on from NZ_JAKEVK010000066.1 coordinate 16,321, forward strand.
TATTACTGTGGTGATCCCGTGTTTGGTGGCATCAGTAAGGTTCATCTGCGGAGTACGGCTTGCAAAACCTGCCTCGCCGCCGCCGCCACTAAAATGCACTAAGGCATCAACAAACCCTGGAGTTAAAAGAAATGACGAGCCATCAATCAAAGAGAATTCTATACTGCTGTTTAATTCAATCTTTTCTTCGATTGCTAGAATTTTTCCTCCAGCAAAAAGCACATCGCGTTTTCCAAGCTTTTTTGGAGTAAAAAGCTCAACATTTTTAATAAGTGTTAGCATAAATTTATTGATAATTTGTTAGCTGAGCAAATAGGGTAACCACACTTGCTAAGGTGAAAAGAAGTAACATAAAGCGCCAGATAAACTGTACCCAATCATTCCAAGAAAGCTTGACCACGCCTAAGCAGCCGATCAAACTTGCTGATGTGGGAATAATAATATTAGTGAGTCCGTCTCCCAGTTGAAAAGCCAGTACCGCGGTTTGTCGCGACACGCCAATTAAATCTGAAAGCGGTGCCATGATGGGCATTGTGATTGCAGCTTGTCCGGAACCTGATGACACAAAGAAGTTAAATAAGGATTGAAATACGTACATAAGCCAAGCGGCAAGTGCATCGGGTACTTGGGTTATTAGGGTTGCAGCGTAATAGAGTAGGGTATTTAAAGTGGATGGAGTTTGTAGATCGGTACCACCTAACAATAATACCAGCCCTTTTGCCAGTCCCACCAACAGCGCTGCAGGTAACAGCTCTGCGCTTCCAGTTTTAAATGCGTCTACGGATTGGCCGATGGATTGACGCCCTCCAAGTTTGGCGATGGCGGCAATAACCAGTCCGAGGATAAAAAACTGTGTCGCTAGCTCAGGAATATAATAGCCTTTTGCCGTGACGCCATAGATCACCCAAACAATCACCAGTAAGAATGCTAGTAATAAGGCTTTATCTACCAGCGCTAATTTATCTGGAGCGGTACTTGCGGCAACGGCATCATGGTTTGTTCTGATTTTTGCGGCGTAGCGCACGGTAAAAACCAACCCAACTAGCGTAAATAAGGCTGTAAGTGCTACCCTAAATTCGGCGCCAGAGAATACCGGTAATTGTGCAATACTTTGCGCGATGGCAATGCTAAATGGGTTCATTGCGGAGGTGGCAAAGCCAATTTGTGTTGCGACATAAGTGACCAGAACTGTGACCTGAGCGTTATAACCAAGGCGTTGCATGATAGGATAGAGCACAATACAAAACGCGATGGCCTCTTCCCCCATACCAAAAATGGCTCCTCCCAAGGCAAAAGTGATAAATAGGCAGGGGATAAATAACCAATCTATACGTTGAGTCGAGTTGATCAATGCCATGATGCCATTGTCGATGGCTTTAGTTTGCATCAGTACACCAAACGCACCGCCAGTGATTAAGATGAACGCAATCACACCAATCGCTGCGCCATTTCTATCACCACTCACTAGCCCTTCAAAAAGCACATTAAATAAACCTGCTTCGCCTTGGGTGGCAAACAAAGGTATAGGAGCGGGCGCTTGCGCTTGAAAAAACTGCGAGAGCGCAACCGCTTCTTGTGTGCCTTTAAGCTCAAAAGCGCCAGGCAAAATGAAGTGGGACACCCCATAACAGAGTCCTGCAATCACCAGCAAAATAACAAATGCGTCGGGCATTTTTATCGTTTTTCGCATAAATATAACGAAAATGGGGTTGCCCCCATTTCTCCATTAGAACTGGTAAGTTAATCCAAGCGTATAGTTAGTCCCTAGCGCATTGTGATTAATTGAATCGAAGCCTCGAGAAGAGCCATATACTGTAGGTGGTTTCTTATCGAAAAGGTTATCAATGCTGAGTCTCACCCTTAGACCGCCAGATAATTGATAACCAGCGCTGACATCTACCACTGTCCAGCTGTCAACGTCTCGTTGTGATTCACTATCCAGTTTGCCAAGCTCAGCAAGTTCTTCGATTTCTCTTCCTCGTAGCCCTTCAATATCATCAGCGTAGCTGTCAGTATAGTTTGCTCCTAGCGAGATATAAAAATCATCGGCGTTATAAGTTAATGAAACTCTGCCAATATTTTCAGGATATCTGAATGTGCCTACGAGTTCTTCAGCTTCATCTGAGCCGGGTTTATTGCGCTCATATTCAAGGTAATGAGTGGCATCTAGTTTGACTATTAAATCTGCGTTTTCGAGTCTAAATCTATGGTCAAATTTAATGTCTAGACCCGCAATGTCTTGGCTTCCTGTGTTCTCTAGCTGAATAACGTGGTCTCGATACAGTTGCAAGCTTTGTGAGCGTGGATCAAATTCATTGATATAAGCAGTTAAAATTTCATCTAAATTTGCGCCACTTTGCGTGATGCTTAAACCTTGGGTGTCGGTAACGCTACACACATCCTCATCGTATGAAACTCCCATTTGGCCTTCAGGAACAAGTCCACAGTGGCGTAAAGAAGCATCGCTGATAGCTCGGTTGAGTACAGCAGTCATGTTAGTATCGATGACATCAGTGTATTCAAACTGCCAATAGTCGATGGTAACTGTGGTATCACGAGTTGGACTCCAAGCAACCCCCAAAGATAGTGACTCGGACTCTTCGGCATTAAGCTGGCTATTACCTAGCTCCAGAGAATTTACGGTGACTTGTGTACCATCACCTTCACAGTAGAGATTGGCAACGGCTTGATTAGCGCCACAATCAAAAGTCGAGGTGGTAGTTCTTAGTTTTACTCCCGCTTGCGTTAAAGATGGGGCCCTGAATGAAGTTGACCAGCCGGCACGGAGCATTAATGCATCGTTTGGACGATAACTAATACCAATTTTGGGATTAAATGTTGAGCCAAAGTCATCAAAGTGGTCATAACGGCCTGCCAGTTGCATCTCTACGGTGTCGGTAAGGGGAATATATAGTTCGGCAAATGCACCTAGTTGTGTTCGCTGCGCATTTGCAATGCTTGAGCCATAACCAAATACATCAACTAGGTAATCATTGGTGGCATCCGCAACGGCATCGCGAGACGGCGTATCTGAGAGCTCTTCATTTCGTGCCTCAACACCAAAGGAGGACTGTACCGAGATATCTTGCCAAGTAAATAATTCACCTGAGATAGTAAAGTCCCAGCTATAAATCTGACTGCTTCCTTCCCTTGTTGGACGTGCTTGAGTCAGGGCTAAGGTAGCATCGTTAGCACTATCACCTACTAGAAATGGGTTATAAAAGTCCAGTAGGCTAGCATTTCCACAGCTTAACTGGCCATTGCTGATATCTGCAATATTACCATCGTTACAGAGTTCGCCGGCCAAAGCTGCGTGGAATTTATAGCGGTTGTAAACGCCTTCGGTGGCTAGCTGATCAGATGTTGACTCAGAAAACATGAGCCCCGATATCCAATCCCACTGGCCTAATTGGCCCTCTAAACTTGAGACCAAGCGCATATTCTGGCTTTCGACCTCAATGGTACGTGGCGTATTAAAGCGGGCATCAAACTGAAAACCCCATTGCTCTTGTCCAAGTAAGGTATCGAATGGGTCGATATAGAGTGACTCTAGCAATGGGTTATTACCATTTTGGTCGTCAAAAATGAATAGGGCATCCTCTTTCACCCAAGGGCCTTCGCCATCATCTAGCTGATTGATTGCGGCAGGTGTTGAGTATGCGGTGGACTTGGTTTTACTGATGAAGAACTCGGTTTTCCATGTTAAATCACCAATCTGTTGATTAAACATTGCACCACCCGACATGCTTTCAAATGGTGTTCTTAACACATCGTCTTGATTACCATAATAAGCGCAGATCTGTTCACCATACTCAGTGGTTACCAGCTCACTCATACAACCGGGAGCTGGGAGCTCGTTGCCATCACGACTGCTGTAATAATAAAGATTTGGTGTATTCTCGAGTTTGGGCAGGTAAGAGTAACCATTTATGAGGTTTGGTGTTGTAAGATAATCCCTGTCTGTTGCGTCGAATTGGTTGCGGTCATAAAAGTCAGCAAATAGCATCAGGTTACCATCGCCAATCTCAGTTCCCCAAATTAGGCTAACTTGTATTTTCCCTTCATCGGAGCTTTCGAGGCTATTTCCATAGCTAACTTCTAGCTCAGCACCATCGTAATTGTCTTTGAGAATGTAGTTAATCACGCCTGCCACAGCATCGGCGCCGTAAATTGCAGAGGCACCAGTGGCTAAAATCTCAACACGTTCAATTGCAGCAAGTGGAATGGCGTTTACATCAACAAAGTTCTGAGTGCCAGCTGCAAAAGAACTAGGGGCGACACGGCGACCGTTGATTAAGGTTAGTGTGGCTGAAGGGCCCATCCCTCTTAGGCTTGCAGCGGCTTGGCCTGCCGGAGTTGAGGTCGATGTGCTGCCGCTTTCGCTGGTAGAGAAGGTGCCTGAACCTCCTTTTAATTGTGGAATATCTTGCAGCAGTTCGTAAACGGACGATGCGCCAGAGCGGTCAATATCTTCTGCGCTCAGGATGGTGATAGGCTGTGTCCCTTCAAGATCAACTCCTTTGATCCGCGAGCCCGTAACTTCAATCCGCTCAACCGAAGTTGTGTTTTGATTATCTTGCTCTTCTGCCTGAATTGTTAAACTAGAAGCAGCCAAGGCTGCAGAAATTGCTATGAATAGTCTGTTGTACATTACTTCACCTACTTTCTGTTGATGAGGGGCTTAGTAAAGGCAAGTGGCGTTATTTCTGTATTTATACCAATTGAATTAACTCTTTAATCAATTTGATTATTTACTTAAGACATTTGGTATTATTTTTTGTGATGATTAATCAACTCACTGGTACTTGGATGTTTGCTAAAG
>NZ_JAKEVK010000067.1:0-21018 GCF_022398435.1 Pseudoalteromonas sp. Isolate6
TCATATAATTTAGTGCTTTACGTATTTTGTAACGTCTCAATAAATTAAGCGGTTTACGCTTTAATCCAGCCGCTATTACAGTCTCTGTCGCTGCGAGTATGCGCTCTGCGCTTTTGCCATCGCGATAAGGGTGCACTTGCTGAATATATTGCTCAATTCGTTCACTTTGTGCGTGGGACAGATTAAGTGCTTGTTCGACCGCTTCAGACAATTTGCCAGCGTCGGTAATATTGATTAATGCATCTTGAGGTTGGTGGTTATTAAAAGTGATAACCGGCTTACCAATTAGCAGTGATTCATCTACAGCGCTAGATGTATCAGAAATCACTACATCAGCTTGTTGAATGAGTGGAATGAGATTGTCATTCCCGGCGATTTCAAAGTCGCTGATGGTTTCAAGTTCTATGTACATCTGTTGCCACTGCTGTTTCGTCTTAGGATGAAACTTAAGTTGGACTCTGTATTTTCCTGACTCTGCTAGCTGTTTGATTTGCGCATGTAATGCTTCTAGCGACGTGAGATTTGGTGAAAAAGTGGGAGCATACAGTATGACTGGCTTTTCATTATCTTGCTTGGTGTAATCAAAGTACGGGTCGAGCTTTGGCCAACCAGTTTCAATCACCGAGAAATAGCCATGCTTTTGTGCTAGTTGCTTAAATGGCGCAGTTGTAATAGGGCCATGAGTACAATACAAATCGAAGAAACCGCGGATCCCAAAGTGACCTTTCTTTTTATATTCTAATCCGTGAAACACTTGTACTTTGGCACCTGGGAAAAAGTCAGGAACAACGTTTCCTGGTACAAACACAGCTCTGGGGTTAAACGCCTTGACGTCCTCTACGCTTAGTAACTCTACTTCGCCTGCTGCAAGTGAACTTGAATTTACATCTTTACCTTTTAAAAACCATTTCACCACGTCACCGTTAGCACGGATAGCGTTTTGGAGGGGTCTCAGAATAGCAAAGCTATATGGCTGCTCAATGTAGAAAAGATAATGTTTAGGCATTGAAAGTCACTTATAAAATCAGAATTTATGGTCAGCACTTGAGTGGCGCAACTAAGGCCAGAGCGATATTAAGCAAGATAATACCGCTTTTAGCGCGCCAATACCAAACATCCGTTAATCGGGGGTAATGTTGCTGATACGTAAATGCACCTCAGTGGCTTGAGCCATCATATTATCCATTAAGGTTTGTACTGACTCGATTTCTTGAATTAAGCCTTGAGATTGACCAATAAACTGTACGCCATGGTCTAAATCTCCGTGAATAGTGGCGGCTTCGAGCTTTTCGGTGGCGGCACCAAAGAGCGACAGCATCTTAATTTTATCGAATTGAGAAAGCAGTCCTAGTAGTAGCTTCCATAAAGGCATGTCGACCATTTTAGCGGCCTTGAATGATTTTATGGTGGCCATGAAAAAGTTCATCGGGCGGCGCGTTGCCTTTTCAGCCATAGGAGTTTTCATTACTCGAGCATAAAGACCATCGAAGTTTTTGGAATAAATCGTCTGTTCAACGTCTTTTTCTACTACGGTATCTTTGACATGTTGATGCAAAGGACTTTCTTTGGATGTTGCAAAGCGAGAACCCATCGCAACCCCCTCTGCGCCAAGTGCTAGCGCGGCGATAAGTCCTCTACCATCGGCAAATCCCCCTGCGGCAATCACAGGTATATCAACAATATCGACAATGCTCGGCACCAAACACAGTGAAGTCACTTCACCGCCATGGGCTGCAGCCTCATGTCCAGTAACCAATAGTGCATCGACACCAGATTTTTGTGCTGCTAAGGCATGCTTTTGCGTCACCACAGTCGCAATAACTTTCCCGCCGTAGGCTTTAGCCGCTTCTACCAGCCAGTCGCCTTTTCCTAAAGAAAAATTAATAACAGGCACTCGCTCTTCTAATGCGACTTTGGCATTTTCTTTGGCGCCAGGCATCATTAAGGTCACACCAATGCCAAAAGGTTTATCGGTGAGTTCACGAATTTTTCGTATTGCCTCACGTGTTTGGTTCTTACTGAGCGGACCTGTGGCTAAAATGCCCAAGCCACCTGCATTACTTACTGCTGCAACAAGCTCAGGTACAGAAATCCAGCTCATTCCGGGGAGTATAATGGGTTTTTCGATGCCAAATAATTCGGTGATAGCAGTTTTCATCATTGTTATTCTACTGGTCAGATGTGTTTATGAGCATAGCTGGAATTTTGCTTGAAGTGAACACTGGTTGTAAGATACCTGTTTAGAAAGAGGAGCTAAGATGAACGTAGTTATATTATTAGTGAGTTTAGTCATTGCATTGGTTGTCTTGATACCTTTATTGGAAAAGTATCAGCAGCGTTTAGGGCTAGATAAAATGCAAAAGTATGCCAAATATGTACTGCCATTATTAATGGTAACGCTGATCATTAAACTCATCTACGTTTTGATGGTTGGGTAACGAGCGCCTAGCTATTTTTTGCGGCGCTTACCACTTTGTAATTTCAGCCATCCTGGTTTTTGCGAGCGATTTAATTCACTTAAAATGAGCGTTGCCTTTTCTATTGTGATCCTAAAATCGGCGATATCTTTATACACTTGTACCGCGATCTTTTTCCTTTTTACCGCTGCGCCAGCATCTAAAAATGACTCGACCAGCTTGTTCAAAAACCGTGTTACCGGGGAGTGAGAAAAGGTACTATCTTTGCTTTCTAACCTTTGCTTCTGTTGCTCAAGCTTGCGCTTTATTTGCGTTAATTCAGCTTGACTGAATTCGCTTTGGGCATTGGGCAAAGTAGCAAACAATTCGAGCTTGTCAGCCAAGTATTGACACTCAATCGCACTGAGTTCCTCTTGCTGCAAGATTCTACTTAGGCCATTTCTAAACTCAGTTTGTGTCACGCTGCGGCGGCTCAAACGCTCGCAATGCTGATTAAATAATTGCCACTTTTGCCACATGTATACATAGCCGAGTCCCGCGCCTTTGATATTTTGCATCCCGACGATGATTTGATGTTCATTTGGCAGCGCTTGTTTAGCGATGATTTGATTTAACGGATCGGGCTTGATATCACTGTCATGCACTAACGTGCATTTGAGTTTAGCAAGCTGCTCTGCGAGGGCCGCTGTTTGTGAAAGCTTAGTGTTCAGGTCTTCAACTTCCAAAATCGCATGGGCAATTGTCCACGCTTCAAAACGTTTTAGAATTAGCTGATGTGTTTCATCTTCACTGTTAAGTTGTGATTGTAGTGAGTCGATACTTGAAAACGCAGATTCAGGCAGCGTGTCTTTAGGGGTATTTAACGATGCAATCAGCGTCTCTTTCGATAGTAAAAGCCTAAAACGGCCAAGTAAGTCGCGCAGTGAGTCGTGGTCATTGTTGCTAAAAATACCGTGTAAGAGGTTTTCCAGTGCAGTGAGAAAGTACTTAAAAAAGCCATCAATATTGGTACCAATAACGACAACTACATCAAAATGCAGATCATTGGCCAGAATGTTCGCAAATACTTGTGAACGCGCAACACGATCGTTACGGTTGTTGATCAGTGCAACAATTTGCCCCTGCTTTCCCTGTTCAACGATGTTTAGACGTTTCCAGTTTTCAATCGTTGCCAAGCGTTCATTGGCAGACATGCTATTGATAAAACTTTGGCTAATTGTACCAATCTTTGCAGTTGCAAACTGTTGTAGCACCCCAACATCTGGAATAACTCTAGATGCCGTCTCTTTATAGACATAGTCCTTATTAATGCCAATGTATTGTGCCATCTTGCAGACCAAAGCGATATTATCTGGGTGCTCGGCATAGGGATATTTCGCGAGGATGTCAGGTGTGATCTGATATCCATCTCCCCAATGAATTTGAATAAGTGAGGTGTTTTTTTGCTCCGCGGCCAAGTTGAGCACAGAGGCCATATTCTGCTCGGCGGTGAACACTTGGGTGTTGTAGCCTAAAAAAGCAGACATCTCTTTTGCCACATCTAAACCTGTTGGGCCCAAAATATCTTCATGGTCTGGGTAGGCATTGGTAATGGTGGCAAAATTATCTTTCATCCAGCGAACTAGAATTTTTACATATCTAGGAGTCAGGCCCATACATTCCCACAGGAAAACGTCCGCTTTTACTTGTTTTGCAAAATGTAAAACATCAGCTTGCTCCCAAATACTCGCTTTATCGAAGGGCCTAAAAAGTGGGATCTCATACTGTTCGCCAGAAATCTTTGAATAGATAAGCATCGCCTCACAGCCGGTGGTTTTACTCACAACTCTCAGGGCTAAACTGCTAAATAACGCTGATTTTAGACGCTCGGTTCCTGACTTTCCTCGGGTTCCCCAGCCGCCAATGGAGACCGGAATGTGTTTGCGGTTTTGCTTTATTCTTTTACTGATATAAATATGGCGAGTCCAAAAGTAACTGATAAATGCAAGCACAAAGAAAACCAGCTGCGAAATACTATTTTGATAAATAGCATCAACATATTCTTTAAAACTGCTCCAAATGGTGAGCAGCGCTGAAGTAGCGCCTGAGCGCGTATAAAGTCGCTGAATGTCTGTCGCGACAGGGAATGGTGCTTTTGCGATGTCACCATAGGCACTAAAGTGCAACGAAAATCCAAGGGTGTTAAGTGTGTCTAAATACTTACCTTGCTCTAATTCGTTGCCTTTTCGTAGATGGTCAAGATCAGCAAACTGCCACGTTATAGTCCAGTAGGCTTTTAAGCGTCGCCATAAAGTTGGTGGCGGAATGACCGTTAAAATACCATCTGGCGTATAGGTTTTGGCATCTTCTTTACTATGGTCATTGGTAAGCACGCTTAGCAGAAAGTCGAGTAATGGCAAATGTGGTCTGCTGGTTTGCTCTGCGAGGTTAAAGAGTAACTCCCCAGGCACTGTTGTTTCGCTAATTTCTGCGGTAGTGCAGCTGGGGGCATGGATCAACACGCTGGGCTTTTTCGCTTTAGTGTGAGAATAGCTTTGACGCTTATCGGTACTTGGGTGTCTTATTTCGTGTAATACTCGCCATAACCTTCTTGCTTGACGGTAACCCTGTTGAATGCGCCAGCCTGTTTTCATTTTTGAGGCATTGAGGCTTTGACCACGCTGCGCAATATAAGAAAGTGAGCGGCCTAATTCATCTCGAGACCAATTTGCAAGTGCTTCACTTTGCTCTTTGGCTTCAAGAGATGCATTGAGTTGCGCTATGATGGCTTGATGATAGAAGCTACTTAACTGTTCTCTGGCTCTGGTTATATAACGGCAAACCGCGATGTTTGTTTCTCTCGACAAACAGTCATTTAAGGTATCAATAAAACGCCTAAAACAGAGATCAGTTTGATCTGACTCTAGCTGCATATTCAGCATAATACGCGCGCTTTGCTCAAGAGCCAAGCGCTTAAGTTGCATACTAAAATCACTCCTTAATACGCGTTGCCACAATAAAAATGCGAAGTCCTGTTGACAAAATCGGTCTGCGGATAGCTGTTTTATCAGAGTGAAGCGAACGGCATTTTCACTCTCTTGTTCAAACCGCTTGGTTATTAAATCTTGTGCAAATGCCGTAGGGTAAAACTCGACAAGCTCTAAAGTGACTTGTCGCACTCTTGGCAATGTGTGCTCACTCAGCGCACGAAGCATATTGAAATCTTTTTCAGTGAGCTTTGATTGGCTGACAATAATTTTTGGGAAAACACTTAAAATATAAAGTATTTCCGCGTCTACTTGCTGGCTATCGTTGTTGTTCGCTTCCTCTAGTAAAGCCCACATATAGGCGCGAATAAAGGTGGGGCGCTGATGTATTAAAATCTCTAAAATGTCGACGGTTGCCTGATAGGGCATGTTGTCAGACTCAAGCAGCTCAATAAGCTTGGCGATAAGCTCTGCGTTTAATTCTGGGTCGGCCTCATAACTATTTAACGTTGCGACCATATTAACTAGTGCACGGATCAAGCCATGACGAATGTGTTGATTCTGACTATGACCGAGTAAGCTCAAGCAAAATGGCTGCAAATCTAAGCGTTGCCAGGCATTTTCTAGCGTATCGTGGTGGGCACGTAGATAACGATTAGTTAGCGCGCCAAGTTTAGCTATTAAAAACTTAATCTGTTGCTCTAGCGAGGCAACTTGGTGCTGATATCGAGCAACCACAGCACCTTCGTCAAACCATCGTGAAAAAGCTTTTTTATCTTGCTCTAACACCGTTTTAGTTGCGCCAAGCTCCTGAGCATAGGCGATAATATGTAGTTCTTTTTCGCTGGCAAATTCAGACTTTGCAATACGTTGAACAAATCCGGTGTGAGCAACCTCTAGCTGCAAAATTTGCTCATTTAGGGTTTCAATCTTATGCCTTAAAAAAGCGATAGATTGAAGCATAAGCCAATCGGTTTCATCCTCATTTTCAGGTCGGTTGTAGAGTAGCTCCCATGCACATAGTTCGTCGATCAGCGCACTATACTTATGCTGATATAGGTTTAACCAAAACCTTTCAGTTTCGGCAAAAAATAGGGCTTCTAATTGACTCTTTAAGGCTTTAGCGCTCATGTAAATCTTGCTCTAATAAATGACTTAGCTGTAACGACTCGAAAATGATTTCGTCATGCGCATAGGGGGCAAAAGCAGTTTGCTGTAAATTACCTAAACGTACTTGGAGTCCGATTTGATGTGTATTGTTAAACCAGTCTTGAGTCCAAGTTACGCTCAACCAACCGGCGGTGTCATGACTAAAGTCAAAACCTGTTTGCCAACCTAATTGAGTTAAGTATTGCCATGTTGGGTTGGGGCGGTTCTGATCAGCAAATACATAGCTTGATGTTAATCCTGCGCTGAAAATATGGCCTTGATAAAATTGACTCCAATCAAATGAAAACAGTGCATTATCGAGCGTTTGCCAATCCTGATTAGACGTCAGAGTAACGCTTGAGCTGAAGTAGCTATCAACCCAAGGTTGATAGCGCAGCCCAGCATGCGCTTGCCAGCCATGCTTATGGTTATTACGGTAAAAGGTGTACATATCAGGACCAATTTGCTCGTCTGCAATAAACTCTTCCTTGCTGATACTGGTGTAAGTGTAAAAAGGCTGCCACCACCAAATGCTTCTAAAACCAGTATTATAGCGGTGAATTTGGCCAAGCTTTGCCGAAACACTTGAGCTTAAATGGGTTTCACTGATGGCCGTTGCATCTTGCCAGCGATTACGTATTCTCGCTTCTGCAAACCAGCTCGACTGTTGTGAAAGCCAATCATATTGTCCGTTAATGGAGAAGGTGTCTTGATGATGATTGTCCATCGTGTAGAAAGTATCGATACGATACCAGTTATTCTCATCTTTCATTCTTAATGACAAGCCTAAATCGAGTGTGGTTCTGCTAGGACTAGGCTCTGTTGTTTGTACAATGTCATCGCTATCAATATTCAAAAAGCCTTCGACGCCAGTGCGACTTTCATCGGTTTCAATACGAGCGTGCTGAAATACTGGCTCAGCACTTGTTGGAGCCAACGGTTGTTTGGCTTTTAAAAACAGTGGTACTTCAGGCACTAGGTTAACGCGATGCAACGTTGGGCTTAACGTCCAGATAGACATGCGTGCTAACGTTTGCTGTTGTTGAGCGGTAAGTGAAACTTGTCCCGCTGGGTGAAAATAGGTGGCCTCACTTCTATTACCGTCTGCAAAAGTTTCAATTTTAATCAGGCTATCTCGAGTTAATTTTGCCGTGATAGGAGTGCTTTTGTCAGAGCGATAAAAAATTTGTCTAGTATCCAATGGAATATCATGCCATTGACCTTGATCGAAGTATTGCGGTCGTACGCTCACACTTTGTCCAGATAGAGGGTTGAGCCAGCGCAATTGCAGTAACCCTTGGCGTGTTTCGATTTGTTTAATGCCGTAATAGAGCGGTTGTGTAGGTTGCAATGAGATGACATCACCTTGATTTGGCCCTACTAGCTCTACATTAGCAGGCGGTGCTACAACGTGCTTAGCGGAAGAGTAAGCAAACTTTAGTCGTACTTGGACGTGTTGGTACTCAGAAAAATCAATAGTCAGTATTTCATTTGCTCTGAGCGGCAGACCAGACAGCTGATTTTCTGTGAGGTGTGCAGTTATCTGATCACCAAAGCTTCGTGCTGTAAGCGTATCGACCTCGACCTTTTGTGTACCCACATAGCTTGTATATTGCTCGGCGGCTTGCCATTGACCATAGCGCATTAGGCGAGCATATAAATCGGTTAAGATGGCATCACCCGATAGGCTTGGGTGAAGACGTTGAAGGACTCTATTGTAGTCTTCATTTGTTAGTGCTTGTTGACTCAGTTGATATAAAGTATTTACGGCAATTTCTCTAGCGCTGAGCTCATTAGCTAGAAGTAAATCAGCGCTACTAACCAGGTGTGCAGACCGCTCTGCATTTGCGAGAATGTTCGAAGCTTCTGGTTGCACTTTGATATCCACAAACAAATCGTTTTCGCTGAAAAGGGTGAGGCTTTCATTCGCTGCTAACTGGATATATTGCTGTGATGCAATAGATAACCGAGTGGCTTGTGGCTGCAATTGTAAGTTTGCGGCGATATCGCTAAATATAGGTAATAGCTTAGTTTCGCCGTTGTGTTCGTACAGCAGCCATTGAGTATTTTTATATTGTTGCCCTTGGTAAGCCGCTCGTGCGCTCAGTTTTACTGTCAATGGCTTTTTTGCGACAAGTTTGATGGGGTTACCAAGGCTTAGTGAATGTAGCTCGGTTTGATCATCCATCGACTCCACGGTCTTTACACCATAGTGATCAAGGCTGTATTGAGGCTGGGTAAATTCATTTGCTTGAATCATAGCCACTTGCTCGGCTTGTTCAGGTGTTAGCATCATTTGCTGACTTGCCCAAAGCGCCTCTTGCACAATTCCTGAGTCAAGCAGGTATGTCAACAGAATGTCATCGCATTGATATTGTGTAATATCCGCTCCGTAGGCGGCGCACAAAAGGCTAGCTTGAACATATTCACTCAGTACTAAGTATCTTGTTAGCAGCTCGTTGGCAGCGTATTCTCTTAAAGATTGAGCGCTGCTTTTGAGTAGTGATTTTAGTAGTACCTCGGCGTTTCCACTGCGCTCTAGCTGAGTCAAAATAGCAATATTAAGTTGCCAAGCCATTAGCATAACTTGCTCGCTATGGCCGTTCAAATAAGGCTTCAGTTTTGCAAGTGCAATGAGTGGCTTAGTCTTTGCTACGATTTGCAATTCTGCAAGTACTTTGATGGCAATAAACTGGCTATGGCTGTCTGTCTTGACACTTAACTCTGGTGCGCTCAGCCCGCTGAGAGATAAATTATAAGTATCTGCTCTATTTTGTTTGCTTCTTGTCAGCAGTTCTTGGATAAGTGACCCTTTGGATAATGCTTCCTGCGTCATAGGTAAGAAGTCGGGAAATGGTTGTAAGCGATTCACTGCTGCAGCGATATCAAGCGCTTGCTTAGCACCTTTTATCGTTATATTTGTCGATGCTGGGTTTACCTTTAGGGTAAGCCTTTGAAAGTGACTGCTAGGTGTAACCAGTAGCGAGTGTTGATCATGCTCGCTGGTGATGGTTAAGCGCTCTTTCGTTCTTGCTCGAATATATAGAGTAATCTCGTTATCAATCCTTGATATGTTCTCAAGGTTATAATTAAGTGGCTGAGATGACGTTATGTAATTCATTCGCTGCGCGCTTGAGGTGAGCAGTACATGACCTGAGACTGTGCGACTGCCAAGTGTCACTCCGCTTAGGGCAACATGATGAGTGAGCGATTGAGAAGAGCTTGGCGTTAAAAAATAAACCGTAGAGGCAATATCATTAAGCATTTGCTTACGCTTAAAAGCTATTGCTGTGTCTTCAACGTTAAAAGCGAGTGATGAAGTATCACCATCTATGTAGAGGGTGCTGAGCTGTTCGTTTAGCTGTTTGCTCCAGTATGGGTTAAACAACCGCTCTTGCTGCTTTATTCCTGCATTGTCATCGTATATACCACGATGCATTTGTAGTAAGTTGACATAGGTAGGCACGGTAGCTGTGATGGTGAGGTAACTACCTTTTGGGACGGCAATGTAATCTTGATTAGACAAGCCTACTTTAGGCTCAAGGTACTCGTCCGCTTGGATATCTGATATCGCAATGGTGCTGATAACCTCACCATTGACTTTAATCGTGACGGTGCCATTTTGCGCAATCGCATGCAGATCTTTTCGAACCTCTAGTTTGAGCTTTTTGGCGTGTTCAAAGAACACGCTTGTCACTTGAGTAGGCTGTAGATAGAACCAGCGCTCTGTATCTTGCGCTAATTGTAGTGTTTGGTCGTCAAGCCCCGGCAGTCTAAGGGCTCTTCGATAAGGATCTCTGTGGCTGTGCATGCTGCCCTGCCAAAGTGCGAGAGTTTGATCACTATCACCTTGGTATGCAACCTGAATTAATCGATTTTGTTCCGTTGCGCTCAATTGGCAGCGGGATTGAGCACATAACCAGTCGGACGTTGGAATAGCACGCTGTAGCTCTGGCGTTTCACCTGCAAAAAACTCAAATGTCTCAAGGGAATTTGGTGTTGTGACTAACCAAGCACGGCTTGGCAAAAACAACCACGCTTTTTGCTGCGGTGCGAAATACTTGTTGGCACTAGCTTGAGTAAGTTGCATACGTGGCAAATCAACCCATTGGGCAGCCGTTTGTATCCCTACCTCATTGGCTCGGGATATCGTTGCAAACAGCAATAGTGTCATTATAAAAGTGATTGCACGCATTGAGTAAACTGCTCTAGTTGTTGATTGTTATTAATTAATTGCTTTCTTATTTGATAGCTTAGTTCAATATGGATAAAACTATATTCTGGGAGCGTAAGTTGATGTAGGACATTTTTCGTCCCGCCTAATTCTCGCACCTCTTGCGGATAAATCAGCGTCCGATAACCTTGTTTAACAAGACAAGATTTCAACTTCCATAGTGTGTCATTATTACTTTTGCCTTGGCTTAATATTATCTCACTTAGTTTACCTGCGTCGGACTTTCGCTTTTTCTGACTAAACCCATGTATTTGGAACACTTTTGCTTTTGGATGTAAAGATGTAAAACCTACAACCGCTGAAGCGTGAATATTGTGTGTTTGCTTGGCGTAATCATAGGTTTTTGCTGTGTCATTGCTCTTGTATCTGTGCTTTGTGTTGCTCACGAGTACTTGGCAACTGTGTTGGAAAATATGCTCACCAATGGTCAGTGTATGCTTATCATGAAAACGATGTGGAACAGATACCACGCAAGGTCGATGCTTTGGCGCATAAATGACTTCGCCATGCGCATCACTTTGAGGCTTTGGCGTCAATGTAAATTGCTCTGCTTGATGCGTTAATTGCCAGCCGTCGAGCGTCACAGGTTGGTTAAACCAGTGCGCCATTGTGCTGCTGCTGGGAACCGCAGCATTAACATTTAATGGCAGGCTGAATATAATGTAAAGCGCGTAGCTACTAAGGCGTCTCATTTTGCCACCAGTTTAATGTTGCATCAGGCTGTTCATGTTCCTCCAGTACACTTATCCAAACATCATGTGAAAAGCGAAGCGTTATGGTGTTAGGTGATGTTAAGTCTTGAAACAGTGGCAAAGTAATACTTGGGTACTCGTACAGCTCAGTGTGACTAGGGTTAAAAAACATCCTCATTTGTGCTGTGTTTGGGTGTAGGACAAAGTGTTTAGCTAAAATGGTGTACTCATCGCTTGGGGTGAGTACCTTAGTGCTATCCAGAGTGGTTGCAACGGTGATTTTATCTTGATAGTCGGTACTAAATACTTTGACGACCAAAGCGTTAGGTTGCAGGTTATTATCACTAACAGCAACAGTGAGTGGTGTCGCTTTAGCCACTTTGTACAGGCGGATCTTCCTCACGGTTCTGGGTAACCCTTGATTGATAAAAAGTGCTTGGGTGTTAGCTAACGCCTCTACTTGCAAGCTGTTCAGGGGAACTTCAAATAGCATTGGTTTACGCTTTTGCTTCACAATCACACTGCTTGGGTAGTTTGTTGCTTCACCGAGCTTAAAGAGTTCAGATTTAGCTATCTGACGATACTCAAATTCCATTTTCGGTACTGAATTGTCAAAGTAAACTTGCTCAATGGGTACCAGTGCGATATCTGAGACAGGTAAAAGTTGATTCAAGTCTTTGGAGCGATATTGAGGTAGAAACTCAGGTACTTCGGGTGGCGCTTCAAATAGACGCACGGACACTATCTGTTTTTGTGTATGGAAAAGGTAGTGGTTGTCGGCCTTTTGACTAAACCATGCATCGATACCTTGATAGGTTGGGTTTTCAGGGTTGCATATAGATTCGCAGCGGTGGCTCAGGTAATTAAATGTTGGGCTGCGGGCTTGCAATTTCACCATCGCGTCTTCGGCTTCAATTTTGATTTGGTTAACGCTATTTGGAATTGCCAAGTAGCGCTTTTGGGCTGTTGGTAAGGTTTGACGCTCCGTGGTTTCAGTTATCAGTCTATCGTACAGAGCTTGTTCTGCTGTTGCGGTAAAAGCATAGTGCTTGATTAGTTCATTATTGCTATAGAGACCCACCGAAATAGTGCTGCCAATGGGCGCGCGCCATTCTAGAGCGATATCGCTTTCAGGTGACACTTGATAGTAAACCGGCGTTTGTGCGTTTAACATGTAATAATAGCTATGCAGCGGGACTATTGGATCAACACCATTGCCAAATACTCGAATGCTGGTTGGAGAATTTGAGCTAATGGTTACAAGGCCAGCTGGTAAGTTGCTCAGTTTTGATTGCGTATTGGATAGCATCTCAGGCGTTAGTTGCTTTGGCGCGTCGAGTTGGCGTAAATCGTGCCAAACAAAAATAAGATCTGCATTTTCGGGGTGACTTAGTGAATATTCCGTGTGTTCATAGACACGAAAACTGGCGCTAAGCTGCTCAGAAATAAACAAACTGTCTAAATCTAGCTGGGTCGAGAAATCATGGTTAAGCACATTGTAGGGGAGTGACTCGTATAACAAGTCAGCACGAAAGTCGATGTTTGGCACGCCCTGTGGTGCTAGTTTTTGCCAATCCAGCATGACCGAATTGTATTTTTCTTCGTTGGTTAAGGCGTTTTCACCTATAGTGTGATAATTCGTCATGCGTTCGCGCCACTCTGTTGGCCTTTTAAGCCACGCTTTGGCGGGGTCGGTAATACTGTTACTGGTTTGGGCATGGACACGTACCACAACGCCTTTAAGCTGAGCATTTTCTGGTATCAACTTTAAAGTGATAGTTGTAGCCTGTTGTAATTCTTCACGATTTAAATAGAAGGATTGCCCCGACGCAACGGCCAACGCTTCACGGTTTTCAATAATCTGTTTTACCTGTTGCTGAAAGTCGTTTGAGGCAGCTTTAGCCGCATGGTGATAAGTACCTTTATAAATAACCGTTCCCTTTGTATCAAGCAATTGATATTCAATAGCGTAGTTAACAGGCTGATCATCCAACGGCTGAGATTCGAATATCCCATTGGACAACACCCGAACAGACATAGTCCGAGAGGGAGAAAATGAAAATTTCAGTATACCGTCGGTTTTTAGCCAATGAACATTGGAGCGAATATTAAATAGAGTCGAAGTATTTGAGGGTTCCGCCGATTTTACCCACACAAAGAAAGTAACGGCAACCCAAACGAAAAGTAGTAGAAAAACCGCAACAATAGTAAATCGTAATATCTGCTTAATCCAAAACATAACGCCCCTCATGAACCGCTTTCGCATAAGTGGCTAAATCAATAACGCGATTTCTTCTTGGTAAGTATAACGCTAGCAGTCTGTTGTCACGCGTAAACATTAATCCCAGTTCACCATTTCTCTGTGTGCTGAAAACGCTTATGTCACATTTTCTTTCGAATTGGCAGAGTGCATGGAGCACCGGTAAATGTTGGGTGGTGGCATAACGCCTTGTGGCCACGTTAAGTGCGTCAATAAATTGCGGAGTGGCCTCGTGCCAATCATTTGGAGAAAGGGTAAGTAAGTCGATTACTTTGAGCTTAGGTGTGTGTGCAATAGCCAAAAGGCGCTGCAATAAGGCATCATTGGCAATAGCAAAGTGCGATTTAAAATCTGATGCCAACCACAGTGCCGCTAACTCACTTTTTGGCGCGAACAGCTGATATCCAGACTGTGGGGTGGTCCCGAGCTCTAAGCCTCTTGTCGCTTCTTGTCCTAATACGGTTTGAGTATTAACACCCAGATCTGCCAGCACCCTTTGTAGTTTAGCAATAGTGTCATTATGAATAGGGTTAGGCGTAGTGAATTGGTAAGCAAGCGCTGAAGGTCTGACACTTGCGGGCGCGCTATGACTGCGGATCTGTAAATTAAGTAAAGGGTTATCATAAAAGTAGCGCTGTGCACTTTGATACACCACATTAAACAATGAG
This sequence comes from Pseudoalteromonas sp. Isolate6, assembly GCF_022398435.1. Taxonomy (NCBI): domain Bacteria; kingdom Pseudomonadati; phylum Pseudomonadota; class Gammaproteobacteria; order Alteromonadales; family Pseudoalteromonadaceae; genus Pseudoalteromonas; species Pseudoalteromonas sp. Isolate6. Next base: position 14,387 of record NZ_JAKEVK010000067.1, read on the forward strand.
CGCACGTTATCGGCTGCCATTACGTTTGCGTCGATGCTGGTGTATGGATGAGCACCAGCGATTGCCAGCAACTTTGCATGGGTTGCCGTAAACAGTTGGCCTGAAAATTCCAAAGTGTTGCTCTCAAAAAGCGGTCTTGGTACGGCTATTGTGAGAGATGGCTTAGCCAACAAGGCAATAAAATAAATCCCTTGACCCAAATCATAGGCAGACTTGGTATCTAAAGGAGAAATCGCAACGAATTGCCCTTGGTTATTTTCAACTAAAGTTAATTGATACTGTAATAGGTTTGCTACGCGATTTATTTGACTCAGCCTTACCTTAAGCGTTTCTGGCGCCGTGACTATCTCAAGGTTTTGAGTGATGGCAAATAGCGGCCTTAATACCTCATACTCCCACAATGCAGCACTGGAATCACTCAGTGCACTAAATGCGCCGCTGCCTTTGGCACTAATGTGACTTGAAAAAGCTTCAATCAGAGCCAGTATGCTCTCATCGCTTGTGCTTATCTTACCTATGTCTTTATTGATACGTTGTAGGCCATATGCGCTGAGTAATGAGGAATAGCTATCCGAGCTTAAGTACGCCTCTATCATCTGGCCATGGAACTGGATGTAAGGTAAATGTGCATTTTCTGCGAGACCAAAGTGTGCATCGCTGATGTTGAGCAAGGTAGCAAGTTCAGATTGTTGCACTGAGTTGGGCACACTGTTAAATATCCACATTTGCGCTTTTTCTTTCAAACTGTGTTGGTGCAACACCTGACTTACTTGACGATTAACTTCTCTGAGCTGGACGACCTCTGGGATATCCATTGCCATGAAAAAGTCACGATAGAACTCACTTTGTTTGCCATTCTTATCGCCACTTTGGTTAGGCCGTGCATTACCAAATGCGATAGCTTGACTTTGCCAGTAGGAAAACAAAATGCCACCAGCCTCACTGGCTAGTCGTTCAGCGGTGGGATAAGGCACACTGATTATATGTGCTTTTTGCGTTGCTAAGTTAATAATAAACAAGCCTCGTTTACTATCTTGTTGATTATCTTTAATCACTAAAAACTGTGTCGAGCGCTGTAAAGAAAAACCAGCTTGACGCAGTAAAGTGGCAGCCTCAGCATAGTTTGAATCAGTGTCTTGTTTAATCAGTCTGATAGCTTGTTTAAAGTAACTGCGTTGCTGTTCGGTTACATATTGGCTGACATTCACGTTGGTTGTACTTTGAGTATATAATTGGCTTTTGTAGTCACTTATCACTTGGCTGAGTGTTAAATCACTGGTTGTTTCGTCTATCGCTATTGTATTACTTTTCTCGAATAGGCTCGGAATAACCATAATCGCAAAGCCGATACAAATGGCGATAAAGCCACCGACAATTGAAGTTTGAAAGGTTGCTCGGATCACAAGACCAAGCGCATTTTTTTGATAAATTTTAAGGGCTAGTAAGGTCGATAGCATGTAGCCAAAAGCAAAGGTATCAGTCACTTTTAAGGCAGGGAAGTAACCGACGACGACGTAATTCAAAATAAGCTTGTAGACAAAGCCAATGTTAAAAAACAGCAACATGAGGCGCGCGCCTTCGATATTGGCGTGTTTTAAACGAGTAAAGTTTAAAACTAAATATCCAAAGATTAAAATAATCGCGGTTTCTACGAATGAGGTGAGCAGCTTTGTGGGCTGCATCAGTTGCAGTGCCAGCAGCGCTGGCAGCATAATACCATTAAATTCCCAGCCGTATTTTAAATTAGCTCTTGATGCGATAAAAGCGGTGATCACTAAGATAATGTAAGCTTTAGGGGCTGCAATGATGGAGGCTGCAACCGCTTCATACATGACGGCAAGATTAGCAATGCTAAAATTGGTGAATGTCATCAACCCGAAACGAATGATGACATAGGTCACAATTAACTGAATAGCAGTGACTTTTACGCCGTATTTAAAGCCGCCATTCCACATTACATTGGCTGTCAAAGCGATGATAATAAGCCCGAGACTATAAAGCTGTGCTGCGTAATCAAACGTGATGTCCCATTGTGTGAGGTGCGCAGCGACTACTGGCCAAAACAACACATCCATGGTAACTCGAACAATAATACTTAACAAAACGATGGCAAAAAAGCGGTCACGACCGAACATTTCAGCATAACCCAGTCGCTCAACAAGTGTTTTGGCAAAGAACCGCATCAAGCCGTAAACGACAATAGCCTCAACAATGATCACCCAGGCGGATGTTGGACTTACAATGAACAATGGGACTAGATAACCTGGGACCACCAAACCGGTTAGCGGGAAGCCAAACCTAAGATTGAAGAATGCAACAACCGCGATGCCTATCCAAACACAAGTAATAACGGACTGCCCAAGTCCGCCTGCGCTCGGAAATAGCATCAATGTCCAGTCCATCTATTTGACATCCCACTGTTCAGGCAAAATCTGCTCATTAACTGCAAGCTGCTCTGACAAGTGTGTTAAAAAGGCTTCTTTATCATCTAGTTGAGATAATTGCTCTCCAAGGTCGATGAACTCAAACAACACCCCGCTGGTTTCAAAAGGTGTGCTGGTATTAAGGCTCGTTGATTGTTTGAGTAAGGCGCGAATGCTTAGTAAATAAGTGCGATTGTCCAAATAGACGGGCAACACGATTTTGCCACGTTTGAGTGTTAAATAGCGTAGCTTTCCTTTGGCTTGTTCACTATCCATCTCGGTACAGCGGCAAAGCAAGTCTAAAGCAGACATGTCAAAAATAGACAGACTATGCTCCCTAGCAAAGCGCTCAAGCGATTCATTTACCTGCACAATTTGGCCAAACAAGTTATATAAGATGCTGGCACTATGGAGCTGATTAAAAACATGCTCCAGTGAGGTGAGTTTTTGATCCATTTCATTAATTGCATTTTTGACTTTATGGCTTAATGGCTCTTTCAGAGAAAAGGTTAGTGCTCGAGTTAGTGTGCTCTTGAGGTTTTTCTGCTCAGCAGAAAACACTTTATAGTGAAATAACAACTCACCAATTTGGTGCGCAAAGAGATTCACATTTTTGATAAACGCTTGCTCGTCAAAGTTATCTTGTGGAGTGACAGTTAGCGCCCAAAAACCTCGAACATCTCCCGCATACATTAAAGGCGCGATATACTGCTGCTCATCTTCCGCTAGATGTTGGAAGAAAGGGCGGGTAATTTTGATGGCGCCAAACGCTTTGATTGCATCTGAATAAGGTACTCGCTCGTAGTCTCGTCGCATCTCTAAGATATCACTGAGCTGACAGTGTATTGCACGTATTTCGGTTACTCTGTGGTCACCCTCTAAGCGGGTGAGAAAGATACTTCTTTTCAAGTTGAGCTGTTGATTAACCAGTTGGATTATCGCATCCCAAGGCTCGTTTTGCTCTAGGAAGTGACGCGGAAGATATCGACCTAACATACGTTGCTGGATTAGTGCAATCAGTGATTTTAGATTTTCTTCTTCTGACCATTTCAATGAGATAAATACCCAAAGTAGCGTCAGCCATATCAAAGACAACAACTCCCCAAGCGGCAATAACACTGCATACCAATGATGCGCAGCGAGGCCACAAACTACAAGTAAAATACTGGCCAAGGAAGCGATGACCAAGTTTGTCTTAGTCGCATTCCTTTGGTACCACACCAAGAACAATATTGATGCAAGTAACATAAGTGCAGTTATCATCGCTTTATGCAAAGGTTGGATAAAGCTGTCTGATGCAAAGCTGTTGGCGATAAATGCTTGTAGGTAAACTGGCGGAAGTTCTTGCGCACCGAAATAAGCGCCGCTATCCAAGGATGAAAATTTTGAATGCTGGGCAACTAAGATCACTTTTTCACTGAGTTGTGCTGTGAATAGATCCTCATCCAGTACTCTCTGTGCACTGAATTTTGGTAATGAATAATAAGGTAGTGAATAGTCTATTATTTTGTTGAGGTATTCACCATGCTGAGGAAAGATCTTATCCCATAGTATTTCACACGAGCTCGCCGGTGGTGTGAGACTGATTGCGCTGCCATACCAGTTTTCTGTGTCCAACAGACAGACTGATGACGTATTAAAAGGATAATATACAGGAACACGGCTTTGTTGCGGTGAAAGCGCTGTATTAGAAAAGAACACAACGGCTTTTGGCTTATAGCTAGAAAGTGCTTTTACCAATTGTTGATGTTGCTGTTGTAAGTTCTCTGCTTCAATCACAACGACCTCAGTTGCTTGAGTGGCATTGAGCTTAGAAAACCATTGCAAGCCAATTAGGTTAACCTGCTTATACAAACCAGATACTGAAACGAGCAATAAAATAGCGAATAAGCTCATAAATAGCCAAAACTCACGTTGGCGCTTTATAAAGTTTAATTGACTAAAAACCGACATGCTTTATTTATTCTCTTATTGTTGGCTAAAAGTGAGAGTCAGCTCAGTCGTCTTCGCTACTTTTATTTTAATAAATTCTAGGCCATGAATTTGTGCGCTTTGCCACTGACCATTTTGAAGCTCTAGTGGGCGCTGCCACGAGATCATCGCAATATCATCTAAGAATAAGGCACTTTCACCGCTACTTGGTGGTGCCATGGATAGGCCAAACTGCACTCCACGAGCAGGCAGTCCTTCATCGCCAAGCACAATGGAATCGTCAGGTAAGGTAATATCTTGTCTAAACGTTTGCCAGTCATAGCTGCCAGCTGTTTTTAACAGTGGCGTTGACTCGGAAAAGATAAGGCTATCTTCTGAAGTTAAGATGCGGATATCGGCCTTGAATTCACCTGCATTGTCTCCTTTAGCATAACCAAAAAGTGACAGCTCATGGTAAGCCTTTGCCGTGCTCGGCGCTGGTGTTATTGGCATGGTGCGAATAGTATGCTTGAATGGCACACGCGTTGGCGTTTCATTAAATTGTGTTCGCTGTAAGCAGAGCCCTTGTGAACCTCGATATTTGCCGACTAAACAGGGCGCGATATCGTCAGCCTCAATCAACCAACGAGAGACTTCTCCTTTTTCGTCATCACTGTCCCAGTCCTCAAAATCGCCAAAGAACAATAAGTCGCGACCAAGCACAAGCTCTGCTTGAGCATTACTAGAAGTGAGTTTGCTAAGAAACTCAGCACTGTTTGAATATTGGCGTAAATCAACAATGTGCTCACCGGCTTCCAAGGTAATGACTTTTTGCTCGATTTCTTTTGCTTGAATAGGTTTATCAAAGGTGACTTCTGCAAATCCAGAGCGCAATGAGATACCAATTTCGGGTGAAGAAAATTCAGCGATGCGTTTTAGTAGGGCATTGGCAAGATCGCCACTTACAAACTTAGGAACATAGTCTTCTAGATAAACGGGATAGGCTTTTAATGCATTGATTTTAGGAGTGCCTGCGGTTTCTAATTCGACAACTGTGATCAGTCCTAAAAAGGTCTCAAGACGATTTTGCTCAAACACAAAGTTGCCCAGCCCAAGTATGGTTGGTACGCCATTGTATAGTCCAAACCCTTGTGCAACGTGAGGATGATGCGCGATCATTAAGCTAGCGCCATTGTTGGAGAGTAAATCAAAGCGGTTTGAAATATACGCTGTTGGCGCGTAAGCATACTCGTCACCACCATGTAGTTGAGCTACAACAAAGCGGCCGTTGTTACTGGCCTGAACCACCGTTTCTCTAATGCCGCTGGTGTCAGTCAGATCAGCTGCGCCCCCTTTAGCGTCTGATGCCACGTATGTAACAGTATGTTGGTCGCCAGTTATAGAAGTCGCCGAGACAAAATCTATGGTTGCTTCACCAAGGCTTAAACTATAAGGCTTGAATGCCTCGGTCGCATTTATGCCAGCGCCACTGTGTTTAAACCCTGCTTGTTCAACATACTTCAAGGTGTCGTTAAGCCCTGGAGCTCGATAGTCATAGACATGGTTATTGCCAAGAGCTACGTAGTCAATACCCAAATCGTTGAGGGCAATTAATGATTCCGGCAAACTAAAAAATGCGAACTCTTTACTTGGATGGACCGTGGTTGGGTTTTTTAATATTGGAGATTCCAAGTTAACCGAAGCAAAATCAACATTTTTAAATAAAGGATGCATAAACTTTACTAGCGCTTGGGCATCAGGACCTGCGCTTTGAGGTTGGATCAGTCCGTCAGGTGTGCTTGGCAATGAATTTCCCATCGTAATTAAATTTGGGTTGAAATAACGGCGCCCAAACATGGTATCACCAGCAAAAAGTATGGTTTTTAGGGTGCTCGATTTGGCTTTTAGTTCAAGCGAGAGTTGGTGTTCGTTATTATTTTGATTCGCTAACGTAAATACCAAAGGCAAGTAATCTGGGTGAGATACTTCTGCAACATAAGTACCATAAGCTAAAGTCGATAAGTCAAACATGCCATCGCTATTTGAGGTAAACGATTGACCATTTATAGTGAGATTAGCGCCGGCGATGGGCGCTGTGTTTGCATTTTTCAACAATACACTTAAATTGGGTGTCTCTTTATCTCTATCTTGCTGGCTTTTATCTTCATCTTTATCAGTTTGAGAAGGCCCTGTTTCATTTGGATCTTCTACAGAACAGGCTGTGAGTGCAATTAGTAGTACCAAGCTTAGTATTTTTTTCATTGTGGCCAACCTGCTTTCAAAAAAGATACATTAATT
>NZ_JAKEVK010000068.1:0-20955 GCF_022398435.1 Pseudoalteromonas sp. Isolate6
CATTATATTGTGTTTATGTCGTCTTTTTTATTCTAATAGAACAAAAAAGTAACACAACAACCAAGCTAAAACATATTTGTTACTTTTTCAACATTTTGCTATTAATTACATTTTATCAACGCCTTTTGGTGCTTGATAAAGGTGCCAAGAACTAAGTAGGGCTTAGCACCACATATCGATCTAATTCGTTATTTATTCTTTAAACTCAAAGCTCGCCCTTTGCGACCTGAGCTTGGGTGCACCGCTCTAAACGCCTGTACTTGATTAAGTGAGGCATTGAAGGGCACCCAGTTTCCGTTTTCAAGTTGTGCTTCGATAACAAAACCTGGAATGGCGGTAAAAGCGTCGAGCTTTGCTCCAGATTGCTGTTTTGCAGCGACGACAGGGATGCGAAATTCAATTCCGGCTTGTGCTAATTTAGGTAGTTCTTGATAGCCTAAAATAGCCACGAATCTTTGCCAATCAGCTTCTCGCTGCGCTTTTAACTTAGCAGTAAAATATCCACTAGATTGGCTGTATATTCGGCCAGCTTGGTAGGGTAATTCCCACTCGGCATGGTGCCATGCACGCTCTGCAAGGGCTAATAGCCGTGGATAAAGCATGTATTCGGCTTGTGCATCACTGCGCAGCATTTCACTCCATAAGTGTCCTTGGAGCCCGGCAAACTTAACCCCTTTGTTTAGTGATGAGTCGCTGTCGTTGGCTATGTAGGCGTGGTGATTGGTATTTTTCCAGAATTCAGCATGTGCAGGAAGGTTGTCTGGCATAAATTCAAACATCTTCTTGCTTTCAATAGCGCGACTTGCCCAGTGGTTACCACGCTCTTCTGGGTGAGATTGATATGGAAAGTCAAAGTAGGTTACATCAGGGCTAGACAGGACAACCTGCCAGCCCTGATTGGCGAAGCGATGCGCGACCGCGTGCCCGTTTTCGCTTAATGTCGCCCAAGCATTGCTCTGTACGTTTGCTGGCATATTTGCAGCACGTACATCACCTAAACCGTCGCTCCACCCTGCAACCTGTATTCCTTTTTTATCTAGTAACTTTGCGATCCGTTCAATGAAGTAACCGTTAAAGTTGGTAAAATCTTTCACGCTTGAGCGCAATTTTTTACAAGCCGGTGACTCTAGCCAAGCACCTGCGGTTTCATCGGCACCTATATGGTATGTATTGAGTGGTACACCCGCACGGTCATGCAGCACTTTTACTTCGCTTAATACTTTGTCGATAAAAGTGTAAGTGTTTGAAATACAGACGTTTAGCGTGTTGTCGTTGTAATGTTGAATGGAGCTGTAACGCGTTTTATCAGCAGCTTCGACTAATCGATACTGCTGTGCATTCTCTGGTTTGCCTTGTGCCATCAACTTTTTATATCGCGCCTCCATGCCGATGATTGCAGCGCGTGAGTGACCAGGCATATCTAATGAGGGTAACACCTCAATATGATGCGCCTTGGCATAGCGCAGGATCTCAATATAATCCTCAGCAGAGTAAAAGCCATTCACTTGCGCGTTTTTATCATTTCCTGCGCCTAATTGCGGCAATAGGCAGCGAGTTTCGGTCAAATCAAAACAGCGATAAGCGCCGACAGAGGTGAGTTCATCAAGACCGTCGATGGCTAAGCGCCAGCCTTCATCATCCGCTAAATGAAGGTGCAGTTTATTTAGCTTATACGCCGCCATCTGTTCAATGGTTTGTAAAATAAAGGCTTTGGAGCGGAAGTTGCGGGCAACATCGACGTGTAAACCACGAAAGTCATACCTTGGTGTATCAATAATATCCACCATGGGAATACTTAAATCATTAATATCCAACAGTCCCGCAAGGCTTTGTAGCGCATAAAATGCAGCAGCGCTGTTATTGGCTTGGATTGAGATATTATTTTCGGCGACCGTCAGTTGATAATGTGGGCTTGATTGCTGATTTGGCTTTACAGCGACATTAACTACAAGTCCGTCCTTGGTGCTTTTTACCCCGAGAGTATTGAGTCGCTGTTGTGCCATGGCGATAGCATCTGCTGAAACGCCTGAAAGTTGCAGATTAATACCGGCCGCTAGATTGAGGCGTCTATCGGACAGCATCGTCAGTTGTTTGGGCTTTGGTATCAGCCCAATTGCAGCATCAAGCGTTGGCTTCACTTGATGTTGATATAAGTATTCACTGCCCATCCACGGCGTGTCATCTTTACTGCTGGTTTGCAGCTGATTGAGCGTATCAAATGGCGCCAGATAAGGTTGTAGCTCAAGTCCTGTGTCGTTATCGCGCTGGGTTTGCGTGCTTTTGATCACTTGTGGGGTGAGCTTAAGCTGCGCGTCCGTTACAACATAGTTTGGCATAAATTCCGAGCGCGTAACCTGAGAATCCTTGGTATAAAAGCGCACGGTAGTGGGAGTACTTGAAAACCCACTAAACCCCGCCGCAGGCGTGATTTTGTGAATATCACCATTGATATGGGTGATGGCAAAGTTATCGCCCTCAACATGGTAAATCGGCATCAGTTGGCTAAAAAAGATAGCAAAGTCATTATTTGCCTTGGTATTTTCTTTAGCTACGCTAAAACTCAGCGCCGAGTAATAACACTTTTGTTGTGCCTTGGGGCAGGTGCTTGGCTTGCTATCAAGTAAGGTGTACTTTACATCAAGATTTTGGCCTAACCAGTTTACTGCGGTTTGGTCGAGCGCATAAAGGGGTGACGACACCCCAAAAAGTAGGGCCATAAGCCGATTAAACTTCATTGGCTAGTTCCTTGTTATCATGGTTAATTTTATTGTGTTGAAACAATCCGTATGCCCCTAAAAGTGGCGCGTGATTTAAGGTGCTTGGAATGACACGAACGGATTGATATAAAGCATTGCCAAGCAACTGCTGCATCTTGGCTTCAAGTGCAGCGTTAAAATAGTCATATGAATGCGTCACGGAGCCGCCAAGTACAATGACATCTGGATTCAGCACCATGACTACTTGCGCGAGTGCATGACCAACGTGACTGCCAAAAGTCTCAAATTGTTGTAGTGCAAATGGGTCGCCACTACGTGCTTGTTCGGCCAACCACCTCCCTTCAACTCCTTGTCGCCCAAAGAACTGTCCTGAAGCATAATCTTCAATAATTCCATCAAGATAGCTTAAGTTGCCCAGCTCTCCAGCAGCACTATGGTTACCCGTATATAAACTACCGTTAAGCACAAAACCGGCACCAATGCCTGTGCCAAGGCATACGCCAATTAGGTTGTTGGCATGGTGCTCACCATATAAGTATTCACCAAATGCAAAGCAGTTTGCGTCATTATGGACGATAACTGGCAATGAAAAGCGCTGTTCTAACAATCCCTTCAGAGGCACATTTTGCCAATTTGGAATATTTTGTGTTGTCAGCACCGTGCCGCTGTATACATCCAGTGTGCTTGGTACGCCAATCGCAATACCGGTTGCTTCGGCCGTTAGGTTTTCTTCGATTAAACGAATAACAAAGGCATTAACTTGGTTCAAGTTGGCCTGACTAGGCACCGCATATTGGCGTACCTGCTCGACCTGAGTGTGTGCAACCGAAGCCACAAGCGCTTTGGTGCCACCCAAGTCAATACATAACAAAGAGTGATTCATCGTAATTTAACTATTTTCATTTAGAGGTTGAGACAGCGTCTTTCGGCTATTGCCAAAAGTCTTATTTTTAATCAAAGGATTAGCCCATACACCAACACTCAGAATATAGCTAAGTGGCAGTAGGAGTAGCAGGGCAGCAAGCTGTAAGTTGTTACTCAATTCAGCCGCAAAACCTATGATGGGAGACATAAATGCACCGCCAATGATCCCGGTACATAAAATCCCCGTGATTGCGCCATGGCCGGTTTTGAATGAATTTAATGCCAGAGCAAAGATGACCGACCACATAATGGAGAGAAAGAATCCCACAACTGGAAAAGCAATAAGCGCCACGGTAGTGTTACCGAATAACGCACTTAACAGTGCGATAGCGGCGCCAGAGCTGAATAAAATCAAAAGCTTTTGTGCATCAATGAGTTTAAGTAGTGCCAGCCCAAGTAAACAACCTAAGGTTAGGCATAACCAGAATTCGCTCACCACTTTTGCGCCTTCGGTGGTTGGATCTAGGCCATGATACTGCTGCAAAAAGACGGAAATCAGGTTAGCTACACCTTGTTCTAGCGCGACATAAGCGGCGATGGCGGCAAAAAATTTCAGTACGGTTTTATCTTTAAAAAAGCCGATACTTTGTGACCAGCTCAGCTGCTGCTGTTTCTGCTCGGGTACCGCGCTAAATGGTGTAAATTGCGACAGCAATAGCATCACGACGCTCAGGGTAGCGAATACCGCATAGATACTTAGCCAAGTTTTATCTGCTGGGATAACACCAGACAGCGCTCCGCCAAATCCCTCTGCGGTGGTGACTTGAGACTGTAGTTTGCTATACATCAGAGGCGCGAGTGTCGCGGCAGCACCAAACATCAACTGCGCAAACACTGAAAGTACGGCAAAGTGTTCTGAACCACCGCTAGCGCGTAATAGTGGATTGATAGCCACTTGCAGCAATGCCATGGCACAGCCGAGCATAAACAACGCAACCATGGCAATGGCAAACGTTGGCATTAGCACAAAGGTCGTTGCGCCAATTGCAGCAAGGGTAAATGCAAGCTGCATAACGGTTTTTTCTCCAAAACGCTGAACTAGCAGTCCCGCTGGAATAGACATCACACCGTAAGCGATAAAAAAGGCGAACGGGAAAAACCCCGCGAGCGTTAGACCTATGCTGTAACTTTCTATTAATGCTGGAAAAATCGCGCCTAAAATATTGGTGATAAAGGACACCGTAAAAAAGGTTGCCAATACTAAGGCAATCACCAGGTAGCTTTTTTTCATGTTGTATTTCCACCTTCATTAGAGAGCGGGTGATGGCGTGGCGATCTCGCTTGTGGGCAGACAAACAAAAAGATCAAGGGGAATCTCTCCACCACCCGCAATTGGGTTATGCACGGAATGCTTGTGCTCGCTGTAATTGTTCCAGTGCAGTTGTATGGGCAGTAAAATGCTCATCACTAAGCTTTGTAAGGTAGGCCTTAGCCGCCTGTTCAATATGCTGTGGCGCTTGATCAAAGGGCATTTGGCAGGTGCTATCGCGATGATCCATGCCGCCAAGTAAGCAATACCAACTGGGACGAATATAGGGAGAGTGCTTCTTGTGTTGGTTGAGCCAAGCATCAAAATCAGCACCGCTACGCCAGTGTGTGAGCAGCTCATCAAGCTCGTTTAAGCTCAATGCTGCGACTTTCGCATCTTGCCAATACGGTGAATCTGCGCGCTTGCTGGTGGCGTAATGTGCCAGTACATACTCTTTAATACCGAGCACCAGTTCTGACAGTTGTTGATTGATGGCTTGTGCCTCAAGCTGTTGCGAAAGCAGCCTACTCAATAACTCAATGCTATAACCTGTGACCATCAGCGCGGTGGCTTCGAGTGGCTCAATGAAGCTCTGCGCGAGGCCAATAGCAAACACATTGCCTTCAACACAGCGAGCCATCATGCCCACTTTCATGGTGAGATGCTTGGCTTGTCCTTTATCGAGTTGCGCGGCTTGACGCAGTTGAGCCTCAGCCTCTTCGGGGGTGGTATGAGCGCTGCTGTATACGTAACCATGTCCGGTTCTGCCTTGTAGCGGGATCTGCCAGCGCCAGCCGCACGGCATCGCGATAGCAGAAGTGCTTGAAGGTAGCGGGTTTGTTTTAGCGCCAGCAATCGCGACCGCTGAATCATTGAGTAACTGATCGGCGAAGGAAATAAAGGGTACTTCGAGCGTTTTCTCTATCAGTAGGGCGTTAAACCCTGAGGCATCGACGTAAAAATCGCTTTTCACCTGCTCACCCGACTCAAGTGTCAGTGCCATAATTTCCCGTGCATGATGCTGTACGCTACTCACCGTACTTTGAATATGTTTTACGCCTCGCGCTAGGCTAAATGCTCTTAACCAATCTGCGAGTTTTTGCGCATCAAAGTGATAGCCGTACTCAAGCGCCCTTGGTAATGGGCGCTGTGGCAGTGGTGCTTGTTGCTTCCCGGCCAGTACTGCGGCTAAAAAGTAATGTTCGGGCTTATCTATATATTCGTTACCACGACGTCTGGCGTTGGCGTTGACAAAGTAGACTTCCGCTGTTTTGGCATCCATTTCAGAGAAGAAAGGATGGAAGTAGCTACCATTGTCGCCATTCCAATTATCAAAGTAGATCCCGGTTTTATAGCTGGCTTGGCATGCGGGCATCCAATCGCGTTCTTTCACACCAAGACTTTGCATAAAAAGCTGCAAATGCGGCGTTGAGCCCTCGCCAACGCCAATTCTGCCAATCTTTGATGACTCAATCACCGTAATTGATAAATTGGGTTGATGCTTTGCAAGGTAGGCTGCGCACATCCAACCGGCTGTACCACCACCAAGGATGGTGAGTGACTGTATTGTTTTCATAGGCACATGACCCCAGTCGCAAGGGACTGGGGCTCCGAGGTTAGAACTTATAGCTGACGCCAAGGTAATAGCGCGTACCAAATTCGATGGTGTTTTGCGTTAAGTTATATTTGGTGTCGTAAGATTGAATAACCTCATTGGTCAGGTTAACACCCTCTAAGCTGACATCCAGATTTTCCATCGCATGCCACACCAAAGATGCATCCCATTGTTGGTAGCTGTCGTTGCGTACGGCTTGTGCTGCACCTAGGCCAACCCACTCACTACGCCAGTTGTAGGCAAGACGTGCACTAAATTGCTCGTTTTCGAAAAATAGTGAGCCGTTAAATGAGTTTTCAGATACACCTGGCACCATTTCTTTTGCATTATCTGGTGTGGTGGTTTCACTATCCACGTAGGTGTAGTTAGTAATAAAGCCAAAGCCATTATCAAAGCTATGTTGAAGCTGCAGTTCTATCCCTGTTACGTCACCGTCTCCGTTACTACGTGGGCGTGTGACTCGGCATTGATCATATTTAGAAGGGTCGGTACCGCATCCGTCTACATATTCGATCGCTTCGGTAGAAAAGACAACGTTGTCAATTTTCTTCACAAAAATGGCTGCTGAGAACAAGGAAGCTTCGGTAAAGTAATATTCGACGCCAATATCCGCTTGGTCTGCTTCATATGGTTTAAGATTCGGGTTACCACCGGTGGCAGAACCAAAGTTGGCATCAATCGCTAGACCTGGCTTTAAGTCGTTGTAGTTAACTCGAGACATCACGCTAGAGGCGGCCGCACGGATGATAATATCGTCGCTGTAGTCATAAGCGAAGTTGATGCTCGGTAGCCAGTTGTCGTAGTCAACCGTTTCATCGAATACTGTGTTATCGACATAACCTGTGGACTGTTGCTCTGTATCCACATATCGCAAGCCGATATTACCGCGGAAGTTTTCACCACTGAAATCACTTTGCACATAAATAGCGAGCATATCTTCTTCAACATTGTAAGTCTTACCAAGGTCTTGTTGCTCGATTAATTCACCCGCCTCATATTTGCCAGTGATAAAATCCCACCATTTGTCTTCATCGATCTTGGCGTATGAGTTAAGGATATGTCCGCCTGTTTGCGAATGAAGATTGGTAAAAATACCATCACTCCAATTAGCTAAGCTGTTACCATCAGGAACAAAACCAATTACATCTGCTGGATTTCTTTGGAGTGCGATACGTGAAAATTCGTTTTTGTTTACTTTCACACCCGCTTTGATGTTCTTGAAGTAATCGTGTTCTAACATCCACTTGATATCGGCTTGTGCATAACTTACTTCATGCTCTTGAACTGTCGTTTGGAAGTTTGATTCATGAGCAAATTTGAGCTGGGAGGCATCGCTCGGATCTAACGAGTCAAACCAAATTTGATAAGGGCCTGTGGCATCATAAGTAAAGCCACCATCGGTACTATTTTGACCATTAGGGAAAGCTGGATCGCCAATTTTGTCTCCTTCATCGGTTGCTGGGATCCACCAACTTGAGGAGCCAAACTGCGTACCACCATCAGATGTAGATCGACCAATAACACCGCTTACCTCGAAAGTATCGCCGACGTATTTACCACTGAAGTTTAAGACATCGACTTCCATATTTACGGCGTTACGAATAGTAGGGTTATAGATAATTGATGCGTAAGCAGGTAATACTCTGGCACGCTGAGCGCCGCCTGCATCATTGGTTGCCACATCAGTCGTCCCTGCGCCACGACCAGTAACGGTAAGAAAGTTATGGTTAACATGTGGGTTGTCGAATTCAAAGTTGAAATAATCTACCGCAAATTCGATGTTATCACTTGGCGCAAATTGTGCGGTGAGCTGTGCGCTGGTGCGCTCTCGCTCAGCTCTAAATGCTTGTGAACCAATGGCCCATGCAGAAATATGATCGACTTGATTGGTATCAGGGTTAGCTTCAAACTGCTTAGTATATGAACCGATGGATTCTATTACATGGCGACCAGACGTTAACCGCTCAAGTGAGTAAGCGGCCAAAACACCAAACTTTTCATCGTCACTCTTCCAACTACCTAAAAACGATCCGCTTAAATCATTTTCATCATACAAGGTAGAGCGGCCCATCTCTGCCGACACCATGTAAGTGTGTGCATCTAGGTCCAGTGGTTTACGCGTGACGAGGTTTACCGTGCCACCCAGCGCACCTTCTTCAATGTTTGCTTCAGGTGTTTTGTAGACGTTAACTGCCGAAACTTGCTCTGCAGACAGCAACTCCATGTTAAAAGTACGTGTGGATGGCCCCAAATCATACCAGTCGGTACTGGCAACGGATTGGCCATTTAACAAAATGCGCGACTGCTCTGGTGCTGTACCACGAATAGTAACGCCGCTGACTTCGCCATATTGGCGGTCTACCGTGACCCCTGAAATACGTTGTAGCGCATCACCAATGTTTTTGTCGGGAAACTTACCAATATCTTCCGAGGTGATAGCATCAACAATACCGTCTGCAAAGCGCTTGGTATTCATTGAAGCTTCAAGCGAGCGGCGAATGCCTCTTACTTCAATCACTTCGACTTTTTCTGTTGCGCTTTGTTCTTCGGCTAATGCTGATGGTGCAGCGGTGAGTAATAGGGGTGAGAAGGTACTTGCTGTCACGATGGCGGCAAGTTTATTCAATTTAAATTGCTTCAACTTAGTTGTTTTCATTGTTCTGCCCATTGTTCCTATTTGTTGTTGGCAGAAGCTAGGGTATCGTCTTGAGTGTTTTTTAAGCGGTATATTTCTATCTACTAGTGATACTTTTCACGCTTAAATGAGCGTAATTTGACAAAAATACTTCACTGTACTCTAGGCAATCGCTATATTTCGATAGATTAGTATTGTTGAATGATTGAATTTGCATGATGTGCAATTAGGTGTAATGAACGGTGGTTATAAAAATTTATAACATACCGATTTTAAATAAGTTTATTAATGTAAAAGGAAATTGCTATGCGCGCGATGTACGAGAAAGTTCTGCCATCCCCTGGATGCTCATGGCGTTATTGTCTGTATCAATTGCCCGAAATTCCCTTTAATTGGCACTATCATCCGGAATATGAGATCTGTTTGACGCTCAACAGTGTCGGTGTATGTCATGTGGGTGATCATATTGCCCCTTACGAAGACTTGGATTTGGTTATCCTAGGGCCTGACTTACCACATACTTGGCAGTCAAAACCGAACCCGGATCACTCCGCTCACGTTGTCCATGTTGCACAAATACCTGCGCACTGGTTGGAGTCTTTAGTGGCTCAGCATCCTGAATTACAAGGCTTATCTGAATTGTTAAATGCTGCGCGCCGTGGCGTCAAATTTCCTGTGGAAGTCGCAAGGCAAGCGAAAAAATGGTTTGAGCAAATCGCGGATGCCGAGCCGTTAATGCGCTTTGTGCTTTTGCTTGAAATGTTAACGCGGATGACGACATCGAACTATCAACATTTAGCCAGTAGCGGCTTTCGCTTTGACGCCCGCCATGATCCTGCGAAAGACAAGTTCGACCGGGTCATTGCCTATATCTATGACAATTACACCGACAAATTAAGCGCCGATGAGCTTGCACAGCAAGTGCACATGAGCACCAATCACTTTCATCGTTTCTTTAAAAAGCGCACGGAGCGTACTGTGACGGAATTTATCAATCAGCTGCGTATTGCCAAGGCCTGTAAACTATTAATTAGCTCCGCCTCTCCCATTAGTGTGATATCGGATCAATGTGGTTTTAATAATATTTCTAACTTTAATCGTCGTTTTCAAGCGTTGAAGGCGTGCACGCCTAGTGAGTTTCGCGCACGGCTGCACCAAAAGGCATTGTATTGATCTGAACGTGGGCTTGTTTATTATACGTTTTAATCAAAACTCCAATTCAAACCATGAATATTTCGTAATGCTATGATATTCATGCTTATTCCTAAATATTCAACTTGGTATTTATCAAGGAATTGCCAAGAATGTGCCGGGTCACAACAACAATAAACGAGGATGACCGTGATGACACTAGGACACTTTATAAAACAGATCCGCACACAAAAAGGCTTGAGCCAACCCCAGTTAGCGGAGCAAATGTGTGTTGAGCAAAGCTATTTATCTAAACTAGAAAACGACAAGTCTGTGCCTTCTAACGAGGTATTTAGAAAGTTACTAACGGCGCTGAATTTATCTTTAGACGAGTGTATGCAAACCCTTTCAACACAAGGAAAGCGTGAAGAACTAAGTCAAATACCAGACATCGAATATTGGTATAAGCAACACCAACAATCAAAACAAAAGCAATATAAGCAACTTGCGGTATTAGCTATTTTGCTAGTGTCTCTTGGTGTCGGGTTATTTTGGAGTGGCTACAAACAGATATTTTTTAGTGAAAAACTGTTTGAGTATGAATCTCAGGGTGTATTGCAAGCTGGCGAGCCCGTTGAGTTATACAACAAATGGCACGCATATCTCGTTCCTCATAGTAAGAATGGTGACCGTGAGTTTTTTGAGCAAGTTCAGCTTGCCATGGCGAAACGTTTAGACAAAAAAACGGTATTTTTCTCAGACTATAAAGGGGGCGCTTATACCGAATCGGTAACCGATGGTAGAAGGCACTATCGTTTTCAAGGCCCTAAATTTAGTGAGCGTGTAGAAAACGCCTGGTTGCAATTTGTTGGCTTATTATGCTTCTCTGCTGGGGTTATGCTAACTTTAGTAGGGAAACGGTTAGTTAAGCCTTAGTTTATTAAGCCTTAAGGTAAAGGTGTAAGATGCAAAAGCGATTATTTTTTGGTATTGGCATGGATGACGACACTCGAGCACATATCGGTCAGTGGCTGGTGGATAGCGTGAGTGCCAGTAAAGCCAATACACAACCAAGTAATTGGCATCTTACACTGGCGTTTCTTGCCATGGTGGAGGAATCAAAAGTTGCTGAGCTTTGTGATTTTGCCAGTAGTTTATCTGTGCCTAAATTTGCACTCACCTTTAGTGACTATGGCTACTGGCAACACAATGGCATTTTTTACTTAAAGCCCGAACAAAAACCACAAGCTTTGCTTGATCTCGCCAATCCATTACGGGCTTTTGGAGAAAAATGCGACCTCTATCATAACCCGCATCCGTTCTCTCCACATATCACGCTATTTAGAAATTGTAAGCCAGAGCCGACTGTGGCAAAGCCAATAGAGCCCTTTTCGCTGACGGTAAAAAAATTTCACCTCTATCACTCTCACCGCAATGAGCATGGCTTGATTTACGACCCTATTGAGTCCTTTTTTCTGAACTGACCTTTAAGATAACCAACGCTTTAGCCTTTTAACCAAAGTTTCGAACCAAGTTAGTTGATAGCGTTTGTATTTATCGCACTTGAGGAATAGCTTTTTGGTGGCTTCGTTTCGTGCTGGGCTAATATGTAGACGGCTACACTCTTTACTTGCGCTGTGCCAATCTTGTGCGCTGACGGCTTTAATCAAATTAGGAAAGGCCAAAAATAACTTACTGGTACCAAGGTTATAAGCCATATCCAGCAACGCAATCTTAGCGGGCGTCGGTAATAGTTGATAAGGAATGCTGCCAGCATCTTGCTTGGCAAAAAAATGGATTAAGTGCCGCTCAAATTCTTTAATCTGCTCTATGAGGTACTTTTTAGAGGCCTTGGGCGACAACGTTAGCTCGGTATGTTGAGCATACCAAGAAGCTTTGTAGCCGCTTGGCTTGTACTTTATATTGCGATATTCATCGCGCTTTTGTTGTAGTGTTGCAGAGCGTTTGGAGCGCCTATCTCGCATTGGTAATTGGCAGAATTGCTCAACACTTTGCATGTGAAAGCCAACACCAATCGTTGGATTGGCATTCACATCTAGGTACAAATGTAGCACTTCACCTTCAAACTGCATGAGGTGCGTGATTACTCGCTGATAGAATTTATCGGTGTCATTGAACAACTAGGTACCTCAGTGATCACTGCTTTTTCATTTGTGGTATAGCACTGTTTTAGTATAGAACAGTAGCAGGCCTCTGCCTTAAAATTCATTTTATGGGCATCTATTTTATCCCATAAGCCACGGTTAAAATTACTTTTTGGCATAGTGAAGATGTTGAAAGTGTCACCATCTGCTAGCAAGATTTTTTGTGGTGCACTGGAAACATACCAACCAAACTTTTTTAGATAATTGATATTTGATTCTTCGTCTTGGGCATCTCTAAGCGCTGCTTGATAGGCGTTAAGGTTGCAGCAAGCGTCCATAAGCTCGGTTACATCAAAGTAATTTTCGCCATCAAACTCGTACTTAATGTAGTGGATTATGGCAGGCCCGGTCCCCGAGTTACGGATGTCTACTCTAATCGTTGCTTGAGTGGAGTCTAGATCAAAGTTGCTATAGCTAAACTGTAGCCAAGGCCAGGTTTCAGTTTTTAGCTGCTTTTCGGCCGCGGAAACCTGCTCTTGAGCAGCCTTGGCTTGCAGATAAGTGGCATAAAACGACGCTGCTGAGATAAACATAGCGCATAAGGCTAAAATGGTGTTCATTTTAGAGCGAGAGAGTTTAAAACTACCTCTCGCTTGTCTTGAGCTCGGTGCTGGCGGGCGCACTCGCTCCGTGAGTCTCTCTTCGGTAACATCTTCAGAGTGAGAGTTATTATTATGGTCTGACATATTTATCCAAATGATATTACGCTTTAAGGCGACAGAAATACCAGTAACGTATCTCCAATTTTCAATCTATCTGTCGATAGCTGATTCCATTGCTTTAGCTTTGTGACGCTGACATTAAATTGTTTCGCAATGCGCCATAAACTATCGCCGTGTTTTATCTTATAGTCTAGTTGTTTGTCAGCTAGTATGGGCAAAATTAGCTTTTTCCCTGCACGAATACGGTCACTCTTTAATTGATTAAAGGCTTTTAACTCGGCGACGGTTAGCGAGTAGCGCTTTGCAATAGTGCTGAGAGAGTCTCCGCGGCGAATTGTATAATGTTGCCATGTATCTGCGGGCATTTTTGGTAAGTCTGTGAGCATGGTTTGCCACTCTGATACGCGCGCGGTGGGGACGACAATATGCTCAGGACCACCGAGTAATGCAGGAAAACGTGCATAGCCTGGGTTCAATACTTCGACCTCTTTCCAGCCTTTAAGATCAGATAAAATGGCTTGCTGTTCGAGTTTAATAACGCTGATTAGCGAGCGATTAGGGATCTTAGGAAACTTCATCAAGTCATGCTTTAGCAGCTGTGATGCCGCAAGTAGCTTTGGTACGTAGTGGCTTGTTTGGCGCGGTAACTTCAAATGAAAAAAGTCAGTTGGTTTACCTGCTTTTTTATTACGTTCAATAGCCGCAAGCACTCTACCTTCACCCGTGTTGTAAGCGGCAATGGCATGATACCAATCGCCATCAAAACGTTTGTGGAGATATTGCAAAAAGTCCAATGCGACGCGAGTCGAGTCTACGATATCTTGGCGACCATCATACCAAGCGTTGATCTTGGCGCCATAATGCTTAGCAATTAGCGGCGTTAGTTGCCACAAGCCTGAAGCGTGCTTGTGAGAGTAGGCGTGGGTATTAAAATCGCTTTCAATTAGTGGCATCAACGCAAG
This sequence comes from Pseudoalteromonas sp. Isolate6, assembly GCF_022398435.1. NCBI lineage: Bacteria > Pseudomonadati > Pseudomonadota > Gammaproteobacteria > Alteromonadales > Pseudoalteromonadaceae > Pseudoalteromonas > Pseudoalteromonas sp. Isolate6. The sequence goes on from NZ_JAKEVK010000068.1 coordinate 14,061, forward strand.
TTCAATTGGCATATCACGCTTTTCGACTTCTTCCACTAAGTAATAAAGTAGCGGCGCTGCTCGTTCACTGATGGTATCCATATAATTTGGATGCTTGAGATACCAATCAATCCGTTGTTTTACACGCTTATCGTTGGAGTCGGCAAAGCTGAGCTGATCTTTAATACGTAGCCACAAATCATCTGTAGCGAGTGGATCATACGATGCTTTAACTACGGTTTCAGCTTCGTCTTTGACTGTATTTTTTGGTTTGTTTACGACAGGTCGCACGGAGTTATCTGGCGTAGGTTCATCCTGTTGAGGTTGCTGTATTTGGCTACAGCCATTTAGAAGCAAAATTGCTGCAAGTAATGGAGTGATGAGGTTTTTCATAGAGCCTTTTTTATTATCCTTTTATTATGCAGTCCAATGAGGCATCTGAACCGCATAAGATTGTATATAAATTCGGTGCAAATGCAAAAATAGGCACCTTACCTGTTGCGGCTGTGTAGTGTAGAGCGATGAAATGGATACAAAATGAACTTTAGCGTTACAGCATTTAGCATTGATTAATGGAATTAACGCAATAACACTCGGTTACTTGGTAATTGCGTCTGCTCACTTACTCAAGGCGTAGTTGTTGCTTAAATCGTGTTTTATAGGTTCTCGAGAGTGTTAATACTTTCTCACTTTGCAATGCGATTTCACTGTCACCACTGGCGAGCGGCGTAATACTCACAACCTTAGAGACATTAATGGTATTTCATCTTCATCGCTTCGTTGTGTTATTGGGCGTGCTTCGCCAAGTATATGAGAAATACTAAATCGATAACCAGTTATAACGGCAATAAAGAACACCAAGCTCAAAGCATCTTTTTGATATTCATAGATAAGTTCAAACCAAGAAAGATGAAAGTTGTAATCTAGTTGCAAACTAAAATAAATCGTTTCACGTAATAACACCATGATGTCTAACACGGCCAAAACAAAATAACAGTGAGGCAATAAAAGTGGGGCTAATAGGCACGATTAGTATCGGCCTACCAACTACCACTGAGCGTAAACGCAAACTCCGGTGGCACACGCTCACGAATCGTTTCCACGGCGCTTACGCTACCCGCCCGTGAGGCGTTGTGATACAGGCGTCGATATTCGTATCTAGACGTTAGTGGCGAAGCTTCTAGGTTGAGCTTAACTCGCTGGCTTACTTGAAGTTGCGCTTGCAAAGTCAATTGCAATGAGCCTGATTCAATAAATTGCTCGTCTGGGTAATATTCGCGATAACTATCCCCACTGGAAATCTCTATGCTCCAAGAAAAACGGCTAAAACCTTGTCGAAATTGCATGCTAGCCCTATGTGGAACAGTTCCGTTAATCGCACGCTTGCCTGTGAGTATGTCACGGTATGATGCGTCTCGATAACTATAATCAAGATTGATCTGGCTGTTGTTGATCCAGCTTGATAAGTCTAGATTAACTGCACCATCTAGCCCCCAAAGTGTGGCATCCCCGGCATTTGCAATTATGCTTTCACCTCGATTATCTTGCTGATATTCATGCACATCTTTTTGCCACTGATAAAAAGGTTTAACGTTAAAACGCCATATTTCACCTTCTTCAATATCAATTTGCAGCGCAAGTTCAGTGTACTGCATAGGCTTTATTTCAAGGTTGCCAAACTGTAAGCGGCCAAATCCTGCGTTGAGCTCAGGTAAAAAAAGTGAAAAATCGAGCTGTTCCACCTCATGCTTTAAGGTGGTTGTAAACTGAGTGCTTTTTGTCGCGTCATAATTTAATCGCACCAGCGGCTTGGCGATGAGGTGCTGAATATCTTCACTCTTACTGCTATTGGTCGAAAGTGTAGCCTGCTCGGCTGCCAGTTTGCTGTATAACCGCCATTTGGGTGAAAGCGACCAAGTAAAAGCAGCAAAGGGCTCAAGACTTAGCTCTTTTATCGTGCTGTGTAACTGCTCCTTGGGTAATAGTGTGTTGGCATTTACTCGATTAATACTGGCCTCAAGACCATACTCCGAGACAGTGTCGTTTACCATCAGGCGAATTACTCGCTCGTCAGTACGCTTATACTGTGTAAAGCTCGGTGTTGAAAGTTGCGCAGAGAGACCATCAAGCATGTGTAACTCATTCTTTTGTTTTGAGTAGTAGCCTGTAAGCTGTGTGCTCCAGCGCTGACCTTGCCACTGTCTATCGATAGACATTTCGGTTGTGTCTGTTTTATCGCGCTCTTGCGAAAACGCAGATTCAATATCGCTGGATGAAGTTGGTGTGCGGTACAGCCATTCGTATTGCGACTGCAAGTTGTCTTTTACAGCCTGAACATTGAGCGTTAGGGCGCCATCCTGCATGGTTTTGTGGCTGGTAAGTGAGAGTGTTATTCGCTCACTTTGCTCTCTAAATGTTTCTTCGCTCTTTTCCTCGAGAGTATTACTAGACGCAAACAGTTGACCTTTATTGGTACTTTTAAATGGCTCATCCTGAGCTTGAATATGGCCACTATGCGTCCACTGCCCTTTAGGTAAGATAAACCCTGCCATTGCCGTGATGCCAATCGAGGAGCTGGCGTTGAGTGTGCTACCTAGTTGCCAATTATAGGCATTGGTTTTTTCATCACGAATGATGTTAACAACTTGATTATATTGCTTAAGTGAAGGGAATGGGTGGTGGCTTAGATAAACTTCTAGCGCAGTAATTTGATCAACGGGAAGTTGTTTTAGATACTCCGAGACCGACCCGGACTTTACGCGGATCTCCATACCATTTAATAAAATATTGGCTGAACTACCACCGAGACCGCGTTCACCATTTTGCTCTAAGAGTGTGAATGACGGTAAGCGCTCTATGACTGCAAGTACATCTTGTGCAGCAAATTGTTGCAAAGAATTTCCAGTGTAAACACTCGGTTTTAAGTTATCCATATTGGCGTAAACGCTGCTACTTATGACGCTCATTAAAGCGTAATAGGCCGCCGTGGAGGGATGAAATCGTGTCATTGTTCCTCTTTGAATAAAAAGCTCTCCATTGCGCTATTAAAAATAAAAAAGCAGATAAAACAAATTATTAGGTACGTAAGGTGGTTCTATGGGACGGATCGACGGGACACCGTAAGCGGGTTCACGTCGCTCGCTGGTGTTATGCAGCCTGAGAAAGCGTATCAAAGCGTGACTTCAAAGCCTTCTTATAGCCTTTACTCAAGTTAATTTGCGCGCCCGTTGATAACTTGATGATGGCATTACCTGACGCTTTGGTGATGATACGCTCAACATAGGCCAGATTAACTAAATAAGAGCGGTGGGTGCGCACAAATAGATCGGTGGGCAGCATGGCTTCAAACTGAGATAGGGTTGCTCGTTTGAGGTATTGGTGTGACTCGGTATGAATTTCAACATAGTTTTTAGCAGCCACTATGTGCACTATGTCTTTGATCTGTACAAATGACTTATCGCCGCCTAAATCCACAAGCAAGCGTTGATTTATCGCGATACTATTGTTTTCTTCGTTGCTTTCAATACGGATAAACTTGTGCCAAATCATAAAGCAGACGTAGATCACCAGCGGATGTAATGGCGCAAAATAATACAAGGTATAGGGAATATCATCGCGATATACGAGATAGTCGAACCCAGCTTGTATAGACATGCTCAGCACGAATAAAGCCGAACAGCAAACTAAGTAATTGCGCCAACATACCTTATCCTGTTGGCTGAGTTTATTTAGCCATAAGAAGAGAATTGGCGTGTAAATATACCAAAGCCCCCATTCCTGCAGGGCCCACCAGATAGGGTTATTCAGCCGCTCACTTTCTATCTCAACCCAATCGTGCAGTAAGTCGATTGCGGTTAAAAATATGATGACGGCGGTCCAGCCAACTCCAGTAATAGTAAGAATAGGTTTATAAACGGTGTGCACGAACTTTTCCCTAAATTAGATACTGTTAGTTTACCGACTTTTTATAAGTTCACAAATCCTCAAGGATGGTTTGGCCCTGTAGTCTTATTTACCTCGAACTAAAGGTAAGCTGTGCCTTACCCATGGCTCAGGTTAGTTAACCAAATACACATCTAAAGCAGGCGCCTTGCTCGCGCTGAAGGTAAATTAAGTCGCCGCCATGATTAATCATGATTTGTCTCGAGAGGCTTAAACCGATCCCAGAGCCTTGCTGTTTAGTTGTAAAAAACGGTACAAAAATCATGTCGACGACATGCTCGGCAATGCCAGGGCCATTATCGCTTATTTCTATATAGTGCTGGCCTGCGTTATTCGCTCCAGTTTTCAACACCACTTGGCGCGCGTTTTGCTGGCTTGAGTCATTGTTTTGCCGGACCGCTTCAATGGCATTTTTGGTTAAGTTAATAAGTACTTGCTCAATCTGAGCTGTATCTAACATCACCAGTTGAGAGTGGCTAATATCAAGCTGTAAGTCTATGTTCGCTTGATGACAGCTTTGTTGATGTAACTGATAAATACCCTCTACAAGCGGCGCAAGCTGGGCAGGTTGCAGCGCTGGGCTGGGTAAATTACTCACCGTTCTAAAACGGGCGATAAAAGCGCCCAGATACTCAGTGCGTTTTGCCAGTGTTTGCAACGCTAAGGCGAGGTCTTGTTTATCTTCTTCATCGTCAAAACTTAGTGTGCTGGGCAGTAGCCCTTCACAGGTTTGGGCAATGGATGACAGAGGGGTGATAGAGTTAGCGACTTCGTGCGTAAGCACTTTGGTGAGACGCTTATAGGCCTGCTGCTCTTTATTTTGTAAAGCATCACGAATGGATTGTAAGGTGACAATTTTACGAATTTGCCCTTGGATCTGCGCTGATGTTATTTGTATAGACAAGTTATCTTGTTGTTCGCCATACTGCCAATTTGCTATCGTTTTCAAACTGTTATCGCATTCATTAACCAGTGGTGCGATATCTTCTAAATCTTCGCTGTGATTAATGGGTTTACCGAGTAGCCGGGTTACCGCTGGATTTGACTCTATAACCTTCCCCTCGCTGTCGAGCACCAAAACCGCTAAGTCGATATGCACTAACAAGGTTTGTAAAAAGTGAGCCTGCTGCTCGGCGCTCAACCGTGCGCTTTGGATCCGCGTTTTTATCTCTTCTAAGTGCTGCCGCATGGGGTGATGTTGGCTTAATCCTAAGGAGCTATCGCCATTGGCTAAAGACTTAAGTACAAAACCCATATGCTTGTTTTGCTTGTTAAATTGGAAGTATAAGGTTGAAATAAACGCGATGGTAATAAGGGTGAACAGCAGCCAAGTTGCCGAAAATCCACCTTGTATATACAAATATAGCGAGAGGCTACTGGAAATTACTAGGCCAATGATAGTAAAGAAAAAAACAAGAGTGGGGTGGTGAGCGAGGCGGGTCATTTCTTTCCTTCCTACAAATCGTACTTTTCTAAGCGACGATACATTGCCCCTCGGGTTAACCCGAGCGCTTTGGCTGCGTTTGAGACATTGCCTTGATAATGCTTGAGCGCTGCACGCACCGTACGTTGCTCAATCTCTTCAAGGTTGAAAGTACCCTCAAAAGTGAGTGCATTGGGGTCCGAGGTATCCTCCTTACCGGCTTGCGCCGCCGAGTGGTTAGTACCAATTACAGTACTGATATCTAAAAACTCGGTTTCACTTAAGATCACCGCACGCTCGATAGCATGTGCGAGCTCTCTGACATTACCCGGCCACGGATAGGTTTGTAAACACTGCATGTCGCTGCTATTTACCTCAAGCTGCCTTTTATACTTGTGGCAAAAGTGCTCTAGGTAGTAGTTTACGAGCAGTGGAATATCGTCGGCACGTTCGCGAAGCGGTGGCAGACGGATCTCTATGGTATTGATCCGATATAATAAATCTTGCCTAAAACGACCTTCATCAACCGCTTGTTGCAGATTGTCGTTGGTGGCACAGATAAGTCGTATGTCCACTGAAATGGGCTTATTGCCGCCCACAGGAGTGACTTGTCGATTTTGTAGCGCTGCAAGTAGCGTTGTTTGTTGGTTCATTGGTAGGTTGCCCAATTCGTCCAAAAACAAACTCCCTTCGTGTGCAAGCTCAAAGCGACCGACCTTATCGCTTTTCGCATCGGTAAACGCCCCTTTTTTATGACCAAATAGTTCGCTTTCAAACAAACTTTCGGAGATAGCGCCCATGTCTAAGCTGATAAAGGTCTTGTCGTGGCGCATACTCGCCTGATGAATGGCGTGGGCTGCAAGCTCTTTGCCCGTGCCACTTTCGCCAGTGATCAAAATATTGGCATCAGTGAGTGCTGCGCGTTCTATAGTACTAAACACCTTTTGCATTACCTGGCTTTGGCCTAGAAAGGCAAATTGATGGCTACCACTAGATTGATTGAGTGCCTGATTTAACCCTTGTGCCTGACGAGTGAGCTTACCAACTTGCTGCTTGTCTTTGGCATGGGCAAATGCGGCGGCAACCGCACCGAGTAGTTGGTCATTTTGCCACGGCTTAGCGATAAAGTCGGCGGCACCTGCTTTTATCGCATCGACAGCAAGTTGAATATCGCCATAAGCGGTCATTAACAGCACCACGATACTTGGGTCTTGTTCGACAATTTTCTTTAACCAATAAAAGCCCTCTTTGCCACTAATGGCATCTTGGCTAAAGTTCATGTCGAGCAAGATCACATCTATTTGCTGCGATGTAATCTGCGCTTCTATATCAAAGGGGTTATCTGTGGTAATGATGGTTTGATAATGCTTCTTTAGCAAAAGCTTTGCTGCAATTAATATATCGCTGTTGTCGTCGACAATTAATATGGTGCCTTCCTGCTTCATATCCTGATCGCTTTATTTTTCTTTTAGCGTACCGCAATCGTTTACACTTCGTCTACGAAAAGTGTTCATTTATGGACACTTTGTGATTTTTGATGTGTTCTATTTC